>NZ_JADBVE010000232.1:0-9579 GCF_020245285.1 Microcystis sp. M31BS1 | reverse complement strand
TGGCAAGCACCCGCTTAGTCCAGTTTTCCGAACAATTTCATCGCTGACAAAACGGATGACTGGTGCCGTTACTTTGTCTTGCCTATTTGGGGTACAAAAGATTTTCTTTATTCCCCTTGACTTTTAAGACAATCGCTACGGTACTTCTTCCTACTTTACATTTTTACATGAACTAAGCCTAAAGCCTAAACTATGTTGACCTATAATCACAAAAAAACCCGCTGGCGCGGGCTTTTTTCACAAAACCAAAGTTTTAATTAACCTAACAACGCTTTTGCCTTCGCTACCACGTTATCCACGGTAAAACCGAACTTCTCTGACATTCCTAGAGAAAATATCGTAATTTTGTTAAAATAATCTCAAAGAAAAGCCTCTAAAATCGAAGGTAATGTCCAAAATCGCTAAAAAACTTAGTAATTCTCCTTTTCGTTATCCTGGCGGTAAATTTTATGCCCGTAAGCTAATCTTAGCTTGTCTTCCCAGTCACCATAAGTATTGTGAACCTTTTGCGGGGGGAGCATCTATATTCTTTGCTAAGGAAAGTGTAGCAGAGAATATTCTCAATGACAAAGATGAAGAATTAATCAACTGTTATCGACATATCAAAGATTATCTTGATAGTCTAATTGAATTATTAAAAGATCTAAACGCTACCAAAGAACTACACAGTTATTATAAAAATGAATTTCAACCAGCCAATGACCTAGAAAGAGCCATGCGTTGGTATTATCTAAATAGAACTTCCTACTCAGGAATTATGAAACTTGAAAATTGTTATTGGGGCTATGGTGATAAGTATTCTATGCGTCCTGAAAACTGGCCTTCTCACCTAAAAACCACTTCGGAAAAACTGCAAAATGTCAATTTATCTTGTTTAGATTTTGAAGATTTAATCAATCAATTACCCGATGATTACTTTTTATTTGTCGATCCTCCTTACTTTCAAGCAGATCAAAATAAATTCTATTCCTGTTTCTTCAGTCTAGAAGATCATGAAAGGTTATGTAAGACGTTGAAAAAACATCAACATCGATTTAAATTTCTTTTGACTTATGATAATTGCTCCGAAATTAGAGAAATGTATGATTGGTGTATTTCTTTACAAGATAATGAATGGAATTACACTATTAATCGAACTGATGATCAAAAAAATGGTTTAAAATTAGAACATGGTTATCAGAGTGAAAGACGCAAGGACAAGGAGGTATTTATTGCTAATTATGATCTTGAGAAACCTGCAAGATTTACACCTCTACAATTAAGTTTATTCGATGTATCTTGATTCCTAATTTTAATCAAGTAAATCCTCTATTTTTTCTATCGGTAGCCATGGTTGTAGAGGTTCAGCCGTATTAACATCAAAGAAAATTTTGGGATAATTAGGGATGAAATTACAGTTTTGATCCTGGCATTTCTGGCGAGAACAATTGATATTATTGGTTTGATTTGCTGTTAAATCTTTACTTCTGGCAACGTACATTTTTAAAAGGGCCTCTTCTTGATTATTAATATTAATTTTGCTTAAAAATATTTGCTCTTTTGGTGTGGGATTCCAAACAAATAGTCCTGTTTCTAAATTGGTCTGAAAAAAAGCATTGGCAAGAGATGTAATCACTAAATCAAAATCTGTTTCAATATATTGATCTTTGTGAATATGGCTCTTCGTTACTTGGTATGATTCGATCAGGGGGCATAAATCGACTAAATCCTTATCCGGCAAGAGACTTAATTGATTAGCTCGTTCTAGATCGAAAACAATTGACAAAAATCGCCAAATGTCTTTCTATATAAGGGTTTCATCCCTTATAAACCCCCTCCATTGCATAACACAAACCGAAGAACCGTGAATATTTAGGCTTGTTGAAGGTATTCCTATCAATTTAGACCTTTGTTCTGCCGCTTTGTCTCCTAAGGTTCTTGATCTCATACATTTGACTTCAATAAAAGGTCTGATACCTCCCTGAAGACGGAAACTACCTTTTTTGGCTAACTTACATTCAGCAGAGTATTTTTTGGCGTTTTTTTGATTGATAATAGCTACGTCTGTTGTGAAAAGCTGATAACAATCAATCATATAGTCATTTCAAAACAGATCGAATCATTAAAAATTTGATTTCCCCAAAACTTTGCGCTTTAAAGCTAGAACACGAGGACGCGCACCTTGACTAGAAAATCCTAACCCTTCACGGAATATTTCGGGCATATAATAACGAACTGCATCTTCTTTATCCTTGTCCTCGTAAATTACTCCCATTTGCTCAAGAACATTGACTGTAGTAGCATCCAGAGCAAACTGTTCTAGAGAAAAAGGAATTTTTTTATCACTATATTGGGTTAAACTTTTTTGTACCCAGCTTTCAAATATAGGATATTCTTCTTTTGCTTCTCTAACTTTTTCCTGACTACAGGGTTCAAGCGCTCGTCGAATCGCTTGGGGAGGCAACAGTCTAGTATTCAACCATTTAGGAAATTGTACTTCTTCTGTTTTTTCTACAGTAACATTCGCAGCATAATACAAAAATCTCACAATATCCCTAGCTTGCAGTCTCCCATTAAAATCAGTTAAAGCCGCAAAAATCCAATTGGCTGACTTAGCTTCTTTGGAATTATCTAAACCTAATTTTTTGCCCCAAAGTAGTTCTAATTTTTCTTTTAAATCTTCAATTGAACAATCGAATAAATCCTGAGAGCGAGCATTAATAACTGATGATTGTATGCAGAGCCAATAGGAAAGTTTAATGAACGATTCTAGATTCCAAGATAGATCATAATCACGATATAAGCCTTCAAATTGTTGCAAGTTTTGTGTGATGATATGTTGGAGAAAATCTCGACGCAGAAAAATTATTAACCCAATATGAGAGTCTCGGATATCCCACAACTTATTCGGTAAATTTTCAATCAAAGCTTTTAAAGCTTTTTGCTGCTGGTTATCCGTAGCTATATGAGGAAAATTATCTTCTAAACCATCGAATAAAAATATAACTCTTGAATTTTTATCCTGAAGATAATGATTGAGTTTCTGAAGATTTGTATCGGGATCATTATAACCCACCACAGTAGAAATTTCTCTGATCCAAAAATTTGCCCAATTAACCTCATTCCAATCTTTATTAGATAGGGATTGAGTTATTTTATCTTCTAAGTCGGAAGCAGTAAAATGGTATTCTTGATTATCTATTGATTTCATTACATTTTCTCTAGCTTCCTTGAGAATATTTTTAGCATTTCCATCTAACTTTTTCGATTGTAGTAGGGGAAATATTAAACCGAGATTTTCTCGGTAATTTTCTTGATTTTGAGGATCAACTTTATTTAAAAAATTTTCCCAAGACTGTAGGCGAGATAGCTGAATATAATTAAAGGTTTTTCCCGCACCTTTAGCACCAATTGAGATAACATTAGGTAGTTTATCTTGAAAATTACGAGCCAGATTTTTTAATGGCTCGGTAATGAGTAAATCTTCCCCTTGTCCCCTTTCTGCATAAATATATTTATTGCAAGTATCCCTGAGTTTTTTCACATCATCTAAGGAGTTATCTGAAGGTGTGGCTGATGCAATGCTATTATTAGATGATTTATCTTCTGCCCATTGTCTTGCCAGTTCCATCAAGGAAGTTGAACTTAATTTGTTTTGAGCTTCGTCCCAATTGTTAACATATAGCAACTCTTGGGCGAAATAAGTTTCTTTAATATCCAGTCTAGTAGTATATAAACTCTCATTTTTGGGTTGAACATAAGCCGACTGTAATTGCTCTAAAATATTCTCAAATGCTGATAAATTTCTGACTTCTGGGGTTAAAAAACTAATAATTATCGAAGGATCATAATAATTATCATCCTTTACTTTTGAATCACTGGGAGCTAGTAAGCCAATTTTTTCTAAAACCATCCTGACACCTCGCCAAGATTGCTCATTAACTGTTGTTACTAAAAATCTTTGGATTCTAGAGTCAAATAAAATTGGGCTAGAAATTTCACTTAATCCTGCTCTTAAATCAATAAATATATAATCTACTGCTAATTTTTGCCCTAATTGATAAATTGCATCCCCTACCTCCCAAGCACCCGATGGATTTCTGGCTAAATTTTCTGGCAGTATAGGAGTATCTAAGAGTTCTTCTTCTTCAATAAAAGCGGGTAAAAAATATAAAGTTGATTTATTTTGCTGTTTGGCAGTTTTCTTAATTTCTTGAGTTACCCAAGAGAGTGCCACCTCTAGAGATGGCTTGGGATATTGATAAACTTCTAAAAAATTGCTCAAAGATACGGTTGCCTCTTGACTTTCATACCTTTGCCAATAGGTTAACCCCGGAGCCTCTAAATCTGAGTCAATAACTAAAATTTTAACTGGTTTATTTATCTCTTTTGCTCTTGCCAAAAGAGCAAGAATATAAGCAGCTAAATGTAGGGTTCTTCCCACACCACCTTTAAAAGAATAAAAAGCAATAATTTCTGGCTTATCTTGATAAGCATTGGGTAAAAAATTATCCGATTGCTCTGAATCTGTATTTTCTTTTAAATAAGCGACTTCCTGCCAAAAAGGTCGAATCGATGGAGAAAAATAAGAACTATTATCTATTAAAATAAATTCTACAGGAATAGAAGCATTATCAATATCTAGCTGAATAATTTGTTCTGATTCTTGATACCAATCTCCGAACCATTCTTTTAATATTGAGTTAGCTTTTGGTTGATCATCTTGATTTTGAATACCAATCTCTAAAGCACTACTAAAACAACTAATTTTAACAATACTATCAGGTAAGTCATTTCCGTTAGCGGTTTCGCGAGCAATTTTTCTTTTAATATCAAACCAAGTTAGTAATGGTCGTCTTCTCATAGTCCCTGCAACTCCTGTGCAATCCAACTTAATATATCTAACAATTTTTTTTCTAATTCATTATCCTTAATATTGTCACAGCATCCCCCATATCGCCACATTTGATTAATTTCAGCGCAAGAAAACTTTCTCTCTTGATTCTTTTTTAAAGGGTTCATACTTAATTGTGAGGGAAGTTTTAGGTTTTCTCCCGCACGCAGTTTGTCTAGTAACTTATTTATATCATGCTGTACCTCAACTAATTCTGGACAAGAATCGGTGCAATCTTTGCTTTGTCTTTTCAGTAAAACTGCTTTGAGACCACATTCAACGGAGTAAAATAGCAATAAACGATGAGCGTTAGTTATGGTTTTGACCTTTGCCGCTCGTTGATTTTCTCTCCATGCTTTTTGTAGTTCTCTGTCTGTAAAAGGAATCACCCAGTCAACCCTTTGCACGATATAGTTCCATCTTAAACACAAAAAACCCGCTTGCGCGGGCTTTTTCCACAAAACCAAAGTTTTAATTAACCTAACAACGCTTTTGCCTTCGCTACCACGTTATCCACGGTAAAACCAAACTTCTCTAGAATCACACCCCCTGGAGCAGAAGCGCCGAAGGTATCAACCCCCAACACATCCCCCTCATCGGTGATGTAACGATGCCAACCCATGGTTGAACCCGCTTCCACTGCGAGACGTTTTTTCACTGCTTTCGGCAGTACCGATTCTTTGTATTCTGCCGATTGTTCCTCGAATAGCTCCCAACAGGGCATAGAAACGACGCGGGCTTTAATTCCTGCTTCTTTCAACACCGCAGCCGCTTTATCGCAGAGATACAACTCGCCACCCGTACCGATGAGAATGACATCGGGAGTACCTTCACAATCGGTGATAGTATAAGCACCTTTAGCCACACCCGCAAGGGAAGTTCCCGCTAAATTGGGCAGATTTTGACGGGAGAGAGCCAATAAAGTCGGGCGTTTCTTTTCGCTCACCGCTACTTTATAAGCACCGGAAGTTTCCGTACCATCTCCCGGACGCATGACTAACAGGTTAGGAATAGCGCGCAGAGAAGCAACGTGTTCCACGGGTTGGTGAGTCGGTCCATCTTCCCCTAAGGCAATGGAATCGTGAGTCATTACCCAGATGACGCGGGTTTCTGACAAGGCCGATAAACGGATAGAATTCCGCATATAGTCGGTGAAAATCAGGAAAGTCGCCCCGTAGGGAATCAATCCCGTGTTATGGAGAGCAATCCCGTTACAAATCGCCCCCATCGCGTGTTCTCGCACGCCAAAATGGACGTTACGCTCCTGATAACTGCCTTTTTGGAAATTACCAAAATGCTCTAATTCGGTGTAGTTAGAGTGGGTTAAATCCGCCGAACCACCGATTAAACCGGGTAAAACCCCCGCAAGGGCATTTAAGCAGATTTCCGAGTGTTTACGACTAGCCAGCGCCTTATCTTCGGGTTTATAAACCGGTAAAGCTTGCTCCCAACCTTCCGGCAGTTGACCGGTGGTTAACTGTTCAAATAAAGCCGCTTCTGCGGGATATTTAGCCTGATATTCGTTAAATAACTTATTCCAGTCCGTTTCTGCCGTCGTTCCCTTGTCCACTGCTTGCCGGAAACGATTTAACACCTCATCGGGAACCACAAACGGCTCGTATTGCCAACCCAGGGCCTTCCGGGTTAACTCGATTTCTGTTGCTCCTAAGGCTGCCCCGTGAACATCGGCGGTATTAGACTTATTGGGGGAACCATAACCGATGGTGGTGGTGATTTTAATCATCGAGGGTTTATCGGTGACAGCTTTGGCAGCCGCAATCGCATTGGCAATGGCATCTAAATCGGTGTTACCATTCTCAACGTGCTGAACGTGCCAACCGTAGGCTTCAAAACGCTTGCTCACGTCTTCGGTGAAAGCGATATCGGTGGAACCATCGATCGAGATATGGTTATCATCATAGAGAGCGATTAACTTGCCTAAACCCCAGTGACCGGCTAAAGAACAAGCTTCCCCGGAAATACCCTCCATATTGCAACCATCACCCAAAATCACATAGGTGTAATGGTCGATAATTTTGGCATCCGGTTTGTTGAAACGGGCCGCTAAATGGGCTTCTGCTAGGGCCAAACCCACACCATTGGCAATCCCTTGACCCAGCGGACCGGTGGTCACTTCTACCCCTTCCGTGACGAAATTTTCGGGGTGGCCGGGGGTTTTCGATTTCCACTGCCGGAATTGTTTAATTTCCTCGAGGGGAACGCTATCGTATCCGGTCAGGTACATCAAAGCGTACTGCAGCATACAACCGTGACCGGCGGAGAGAACAAAACGATCGCGATTGACCCATTGGGGGTTTTTCGGGTTAAAACGCAGGAATTGATCCCAGAGGACAAAGGCCATGGGTGCGGCCCCCATCGGCAGTCCGGGGTGTCCCGATTTAGCTTTTTCCACGGCATCCACCGCTAAAAAACGCACGGCATTAATACAAAGTTCTTCGAGGGATTGGGAGGCGACAACCATAATGTTTTTTAGAATGAACTACAAAAATAAGACCCAGTTAAAGAGGGAGCCACTCACAGATTACTCTTTCAGGGGCATCGACTCAAGCATATTTTCTAAAAGCTAAGGTGACGTTATGGCCGCCAAATCCAAAAGAGTTGGAGAGGGCAGCGTTAACTATCTGCTGACGACTTTCGTAGGGGACGTAATCAAGATCACAATCGGGGTCAGGATTGTCAAGGTTGAGAGTCGGGGGAATCCGATCATTAGCGATCGCCATGACCGTGGCCACGGCTTCAATGCCGCCAGAACCGCCTAAAAGGTGGCCTGTCATCGATTTGGTGGAACTGACGGGGATTTGGTAGGCTGATTCTCCTAAAGCTTTTTTAATCGCCTTGGTTTCCGTGGGATCATTGGCCCCCGTACTGGTGCCGTGGGCGTTGATATAGCTAATTTCCGCCGGAGTTAAACCGGCATCTTTGATCGCTAATTCGATCGCTCTGGTGGCTCCACGACCATCGGGAACCGGTGCAGTCATGTGATAGGCATCGCAAGTCAGACCATAACCGATCATTTCGGCGTAAATCCGCGCCCCACGGGCTAAGGCCGTTTCTAATTCCTCTATAATCAAAATTCCTGCCCCTTCCCCCATGACAAAACCATCCCGGTCCTTGTCAAAGGGACGACTGGCCCGGGTGGGGTCATCGTTGCGGGTGGACAGGGCCTTAGCGGAGGCAAAACCAGCCAATCCTAGGGGGGTAACGGCGGCCTCCGTCCCACCGCAGATCATCCCTTTGGCCAAACCCCTTTGTACTAGACGAAAAGCATCGCCGATGGCATTGGAACCGGCGGCGCAAGCGGTCACGGTGCAGTTACTCGGTCCTTTGGCCCCCGTGTGGATAGCGGTTAAACCAGCGGCCATATTGGCAATCATCATCGGGATCATGAAAGGACTACACCGGCTCGGACCTTTTGTCAAGTAAATTTCCTGTTGATCCTCAAGCACTTTTATGCCACCTACGCCCGTACCAATTAGTACGCCTATATCATCGGCATTGAGAGCGTCGATAACTAATCGAGAATCTTGCAGCGCTTGCAAACTGGCGGCGACGGCAAATTGAGCGAAACGGTCCATGCGCTTTGCCTCTTTGCGATCCACATATTCGTGGGGGTCAAAACCCCGCACTTCCCCAGCAATGCGACAAGCGTGACGGGAGGCATCAAAGTGGGTAATTAAACCAATGCCACTTTTGCCGTTGATTAAGCCTGTCCAATAGTCTGCTAGATTATTGCCGAGGGGAGTGATCGCACCCATCCCCGTGATGACAACCCTTTTTAATGGCAATTCTGTCATGTTTGTTCAAAAATAAGGGCAGATTTTGCCCCAGATATTTAATCCTAATTGTCAATTTTCCCGCAATAATTAGGCGGTTGCTCCTACTTTCTCGCTAATATGGTCAACAGCTTTGCCTACAGTGTCAATTTGTTCGGCCGCTTCGTCGGGAATTTCAATATCAAATTCTTCCTCTAAAGCCATCACTAACTCGACCACATCGAGGGAATCAGCTTGCAGATCATTAGCAAAGCTTGCTTCGGGGGTAACTTTTTCCGGCTCTACTTCTAATTGTTCTACAACAACTTTTTTAACTCGATCGAAGATGTCTGCACTCATGGATGTCAATTTTTATCCGCTGGTTTACCGGACTCTAGCCTCTAGAGTCTGGGGAAATGGGGCGGTGTTACCATTTCCGACAATAAATTTCGGTTAGCTTTTTCACTGACCATTTTTCATCTTACTGGAAGTTGTTCCCCTCTTGATGAAGTTTTTTCGCGATCATCAGGGAAGTGAGGTGTGGGGTGTGGCAATTATGAATTATGAATTATGAATTGGGGAGGTGGGGAAGTGGGGAAGTGGGGTAGTTGGGTGTGGAGTAGTGGAGTAGTGGAGTAGTGGGGTAGTGGGGTAGTGGAACATTTGGAGGAAATTTCCCTAAACCCCTAAATCCCTATCACCCCAAAACCCTATCACCCTGACTCCTATCTCCTGACGACCGAATAAAAAGCAAAAATATAACGGATAACTCCGAAATTCGGATAATAATCACCGGAAATTTTGGGTCTGAAACCCCGCCGTTCTAGGTTGGCTTTACGTTAGAATTAAAAGGCCAGTCTCGAAAACCAAGTGGACGGCGCAGCACCTTGAAAACTCGGCTTAGGGGGTTCCGACCAGAAAAGCTTGGCCGGG
>NZ_JADBVE010000231.1:0-3564 GCF_020245285.1 Microcystis sp. M31BS1 | reverse complement strand
TTCCAATCGGTCAACATTGAAGAAGTTTGAGCGTAGCCTACTCTTTCTTGCTTTTCGTACCAAGCTTGTGTTCGTTCGTGGAGAGCTTTGTTGTAAACTAATCTTACACAGCCCAAAGTGCGCCGCAATAGCGACTCTTGTTCGGGTGTTGGGTAAAATCGAAACGAATAGGCTTTTTCCATGTCTCATATTTTAGCATATATTTCGTAAACGATGCTCATATTTAACAGTAAAGCCGTCGTAGAACGACGGGGTTTCAGACCCAAATTTTCGATGACTGAGAGTAGCGAATAGCGTAAGTGCTGGCAGAGCAACGGGTAAAGCGGCAGACAAAATCGTGCGTCATAGAACAAGGAATTTCAGAGCTTGAGCCAACCTAATATGCCCTCCAGTAATGAATCTAAACTACCGTGATTCAATCCAAAAACTTTAGCGGTCTAGCAATTAATTGAGATTACTTACTTAACTGGTGCGTGGGGCGCGGATTGCTAATTTGGTTTTTTTATTCAAGGTTATTGCCGCAAAAACGCACCCTACATTATTACTGATTACTGATTACTGTTCACTGAATTGGTCTTACCACCACCACACCGTAAGCGTTAGGATTTAAATACTCTTGACAGGCATTTTGAATATCCTCTAAAGTGAGAGCTTCAATGTGTTGGGGATAACAAAAAGCCGGTTGTAAATCACCGATCTGAGTATGATAATAACCGTAAAGGTTAGCCCGATCGCTCGGTCTTTCATTGCTAAAAATAAACCGATTGGCCACTTGAGTTTTAACTCGTTCCAGTTCAGAAACTGTCACAGCTTCCTGTTGAATTTGTCCAATCTGTGCTACCACCTCTCTCTCCACTTGCTCGATATTTTCCGAGGCTAATTGGGCCGACACGGAAAACACCCCTTGCACTGCTTGGGACATATTACTGGCAGTTATTTGGGAAACTAAGCCCTTTTCTTGGCGCAGAGACTGAAATAATCGCGATACCTTGCCCTGACCCAGAATAGCCGCTAAAACATCGAGAGGATAGGTTTTTTCTAAGTCTCTCAACCCCGGCACTTTCCAAAATAGGATTAAGCGGGCCTGCTGCAAATTTTCATCCTCGTATTCTTGACGGATAATCTCGTTAAAGGGAGCTTCGGGCTGTAGATTAGCGATAGGATGAGAAATAAGCCCAGAATTGCCCTTACTGCCTAAAGTATCTAAAGAATCCCTCACAATAGCCATTAAATCATCTACAGGCAAATTACCCACCACCGCCACCGTCATCCATTCGGGACGATACCAAGTCCGATGAAAATCGCGCATTTGTTGAGCAGTAAGATTTTCAATCACTGCCATCGGACCCAACACCGGACGACGATAGGGTAAAACTTGAAAACAAGTCTCCATGGTGCGATAAAAAGTGCGCCGACGGGGATTATCCTGAGAACGACGAATTTCTTCTAAAATCACCTGTCTTTCCCGCTCAAAAGCTTCATCAGGGATTAAAGCGTCTAAAACCACTTCTAGCTGCAGCGGGGCCAGATGGGCGAAGTCCTGCGGGGCAGTGGTAATGTAATAATGGGTGTATTCTTGGCTAGTAGCGGCATTAGTCACCGCTCCCCTCGATTCGATCGCCCGTTCAAATTCGCCACTGTCTAAGTTAGGGGTTCCCTTAAAAACCATGTGTTCGAGAAAATGAGCCATCCCATTGATCTGATCCGATTCTAAGGCCGAGCCGACCTGCAGCCAAACATTGAGATTAACCGCTTCTACCGGTTGACTTTCGGCAATAATCGTCAAACCATTGGCAAGACGGTGCAGAATCGGAGTGTTGAGCGTGGCAGGTTTCCCTAGGATAGCCGTCATTCTTTATTAGTCCTCGGTAATCACTCTGGCAAAAATTGTCACTTTTCTCTATTGTAGTCCCAGACTTTCACAGAGCCAACAAGATCAGGTGTTGGCCAGCAATTCCAAATTCAGAATGTAGCAAATGATACGGAACATCAAACCCTTCTGCCTGGTACATCCCAATCCAACATCAAGAAGAATTAACAAGAGCCCTAGGGATGGCATCATCGAGCATAAAGTCTAAAAGGGGAGCATCTCACCTTTGTAACCCCTAAATCAGGTTTTGGTGGTGATTCGGTAGAGGAGGTTTTATCTTGAATGTCGGGGTGAAGACCCTCGCGCTCAAGCGACGGGATGAAACCCCGACCAGTATAAAACAGCGAAGCACGACATTTCGAGGGGCTTCAATGTAAAAGCTCAGTGTTTACAAAATCTTGACAATCCGATGCTATACAGGTTAACTTAAAATAAGTTGTTTGAGGTCGATAAACAAGGTCGATAAACAATGATTGTCTTAGAAATGAAAGCCGTGATCAAACCAAGTCAGTGTTCTGCCATTGATGAAGCTATTCGTACAGTACAATTCATCCGTAATAAGGCTTTAAGGCTTTGGATGGATGCCAAGAGAGAAGACAAAATTGATAAATATTCTCTCAATAAATATTGTGCAGTTCGCGGCCATTCAGTTCAAGTTTGTCGATACTCTAAATTCTACTGCTAGACAAGCATCGGCCGAACGAGCTTGGTCAGCTATTGCTCGTTTCTATGACAATTGTCAGAAAAAGGTTAAAGGTAAAAAGGGTTATCCTAAGTTTCAGAAAAATAATCGTTCTGTGGAATACAAAAACTCTGGGTGGAAACTATCTGATGATAGAAAGAAAATAACTTTCACAGATAAGAAAAACATTGGCACGGTTAAACTGAAAGGAACCAGAGACTTAAACTTTTACCCTCTAGACCAAATTAAACGAGTTAGGATTGTTAAACGAGCAGATGGTTATTATGTCCAATTCTGTCTTAGCGTTGATATTCGGGAATATGCTAAACCCCTAGAACCAACAAAAAGATGTGTAGGATTGGATGTAGGTTTAAAAGTTTTCTACGCTAACAGTGATGGGGAAACAGTAGAAATACCGCAATACTATCGCCAAGCAGAAAAAAGATTAAACCGACTGAATCGGAAGAAATCTAAAAAGTTTAGAAAAGGTCAACCCCAATCAAACAACTACCAAAAGGCTAGAAAGAGGTATGCTAGAAAGCATTTAAGAGTAAGTAGGCAACGTAAAGGCTTTGTCGAAAAAGAGGCATTGCGCGTCATTAAATCTAACGATTTTATCGCTCAGGTCAACTTAAATATTCAAGGCATGGTAAAAAACTCTAAACTAGCTAAATCTATTAATGATGTGGCTTGGTCTATTTTTCGACAATGGTTAGAATATTTTGGGTTTAAATATGGTAAGGCTACGGTAGCAGTACCACCCCATAACACGAGTCAAAATTGTTCTAATTGTGGTCAAAAAGTCCCTAAATCTCTATCTACGAGAACCCATACTTGTCCCCATTGTGGTTATGTAGAAGATAGAGACATTAACGCCGCTATAAAGTGCGATTCGTTCAGTCGAAACCTAGAAATAGGGGGATGACTGGCCTCTGTTGAGTAACCCTAACTGGGTTGAGTACGCACTTTAATCCTCAGCAGATGACAACTTCATAACCTTGTAAGTGAGGGC
>NZ_JADBVE010000230.1:0-11577 GCF_020245285.1 Microcystis sp. M31BS1 | reverse complement strand
TGGCAAGCACCCGCTTAGTCCAGTTTTCCGAACAATTTCATCGCTGACAAAACGGATGACTGGTGCCGTTACTTTGTCTTGCCTATTTGGGGTACAAAAGATTTTCTTTATTCCCCTTGACTTTTAAGACAATCGCTACATTCATCTTATATTTAATTCCACCCACCCACTTAACCAACCTTGTCCACCTAATTAGTATTTTCCCATGCTTAGTCAGCAACTTTGGCACAGCCATCAAGATCTAGTACAAGCTTGTCTAGAACACCCTTTTGTGCGAGGTATCGCCACAGGAGAGCTTAAACGGGATTGTTTCGCTTTTTATGTCGGTCAAGATGCTTTTTTTCTGGAATCTTTCGCCCGTGCTTACAGTATCGCCGCCGCTAAAGCTTCTGATTGGCAGGGATTTACTAGCTTTCATCGGTTGGCGGCGGGGGTATTAAAGGAGTTAGAATTACACGAAAATTACGCTTTACAGTGGGGGGTTGACCTAAGAAAGGTTCAGCCCGCTAATGCCACCCGTCGCTATACGGATTTTCTTCTCGCTACCGCTTGGATGGGTGACATCGGTGCGATTGCCGTGGCGATGAGTCCCTGTATGCGTCTTTATGCTTATCTGGGCCAACAATTAGCCTTAGAAGCGATTTCTGAGAATCCCTATCAAGCTTGGATTGATAGTTATAGTGGGAATGAATTCGCAGCTTTAGCAAGCCAGTTAGAGGAATTAGCGGATAAATACGCCCTGATGACGGAAAATATCTCTTTATCCTATCGTTATGCCCTTAGTTGTGAACAGGACTTCTTTAGTGCCGCCTACAGCCGGGGCAAATCTTAAAATTTTCCCGTCACAATGTTAAGAAATATAAATAACGCTAAGATTAAGGTAAGCAAAATCGTCATTATAAGAATAATGTTCCCTTCGCAACCCACCGAAAACGAACTCCTGAAAACTATCTTGGAACCTCTACTAGAGGATTTCACCTATTGGTTTTCCCGTTCCCGTCTCCTCCTCGAATCCGAGAGATTATCCTTTCTCAGCCTCGAGGAACAAAACGATTTATTAGCAAGAGTCAAAAACGCTCAACAGGAGGTAGCCACGGCTCATTTACTCTTTAAAACCACAGGTGGTCAGGTGGGTATCGAGGCCAAGATGTTGTTGCCTTGGCATCAGCTGGTGGCAGAGTGTTGGGGGGTCAGCAGTCGTCGTCGTCGATTACAGGGTTGGGGAGAATATCAATCTCCTCAAACTGACGCTTAACTTGAAACTTTTTTGGTAAGCTAGAGAGTTGAGCGAATTTTTAGCATAAAGTTTTGGCAATTGTAGGAATATTCACGCATAATTCACGGGAGACTCGGCCAATGTTACATCTGCTCTATATCCTCGCCTTCACAGTTATCGCTTTTTTGACCATTAATAATTTAATTCGGAGTCTGATTACTGTCAGCATGGATTCCCAGAAACGTCCTGCTAAATCGGGTAATTCCTATAATCCCTACGGTTATCCCATGACTTCCCATCCCGAACTTTTGGACGAGACTGGACAACCGATTAATGAACCTCTGTTAGTGATTCGTTCTCTCACTGTCGAAGATGCTCGTCAACAGTTAGATGCCATTTATAATTCTTCTCCCAGTGCCACCAAAGAGCAAGATGAAGAAATCTAATTGGTTCTAGAATGGCAGTCCTTGAAAACAGATATATTTATCTACACGGTTTTGCTTCTGGCCCCCAATCTACAAAAGCGCAATTTTTGAGACATTGTTGGCAAAAGAGGGGTTTAGCAATGGAAATTCCCGATCTTAACGGTGATGACTTTTCTAGCTTAACTCTCACTCGTCAGATTGTTCAAGTCGGCCAATTGATTGAACAATCTCAGTTTCCCGTTACACTGATTGGTTCCAGTTTTGGCGGTTTAACGGCAGCTTGGCTGGCAGAAACTTATTTTCAGGTGCAAAGGCTCGTTTTATTAGCTCCCGCTTTTAATTTCGGGCCGATTTGGTTAGGACAATTGGGAGCAGAAACCCTAGCCAATTGGCAAAAATCTGGGAGTTTATCGGTTTATCACTACGGTTATCGTCGTTATCTGCCGATTTATTACAAGTTTATTGAGGATTTAGCTAATTATCCCCAAGAAAAGTTAATCAGGCAGCTCCCCACCCTGATTATTCATGGCAGTAACGATGGGGTAATTCCCCCAGAAAATAGTCGCTATTATGCTTTTTCTCGTCCTTGGGTACAGTTAATCGAATTAAATAGCGATCATGCCCTTACCGATGTTTTGACGAGAATCTGGGCTGAAATACAATTATTTCTCAATTTTTGACTAAATAGGGTTGGCTGAATAAATCTAAAAACCTTGTTGGATAAGGCTTTTAGACTTTTTTTCCCTCAAAAAGTGCCAACCCTTGGAGTGATCGGGGGTAAAATTCCGGGACTTTTTCCCTGAAAATTAGGTAATTGACCCCCTCAAAATCGGTAAAACCCTACACCCTACACCCCACACCCTACCCCCACGAAAAACTTTTTGCCGCAAACCCTAAATAAAAAACCCCCCCTTCGATCGGAAAAAGAGGAGGAATTTTAGTGCATTTGTATTGGGCTTTGAGAAGATTTTTCAGCTTCTCAGTCTAAAGACAAGAGATTTTCTCCTGATGTCTTCCCACTACCAAAGTCCGCGGATAGGAGATACACTAGGCTCGGGAGCGGGTTGAGGAGCAACTTCAGTAAAGGTTCTGGTTTCCGGCGGTAAAGCGGGAAGTCCCCAAGCGGGTTCTTTTTGGTTAACTTCTCTTAAAAGTTGCGAGCGAGTAGCGCTGGTGGAGATTTCCGATTTTAGTTTCAAGCGGGAAACCCAATAGGGACGAGCTTTACCCACATAAACTAATTTGCCATCTACCACTTGCAAAATCACGTCATCACCACCCATGGCATCCCCAACAATACGAGCGGTGGTTCCGTCGGCAAAGTCACCACTGAAAATTTCTTTGCCATCCACTGTCACAGGTCTGATCAATTGGATGGACAGAATTCCACCCACGGTTCCCCGGACGCGACCCAGTATATAGTCACCGGGGTTGAGTTGTGGCTCACCTCTGTAGGTGTTATGGCCGCGCAGTTGACTGATCAAGATTTCGTTATTTTGTGGTCCTGCTTGTGCGGGTACAGCGCCAAGGGTAGTTAGGGCAACTAAACCGGCAAAACCAGCGACAAGGGAAATTTTGTTAAACACAATTACCTCAAGCAAAAAATTGGTAAATTACCTAGAGACGTTCTAGATTATAACCTAGTTCCCAATTTTGTCTATATTGCGAAATATTAGTTTAATAATTTCTCGATCGAGCGGTTGGAGGTTTCAGTTATCAGTTATCAGTTATCAGTTATCAGATTGCAGATTCCAGTTTTAAGTAGGGTTTACCGAAAAAGACCTAGGATGGGGTCAGACAGAGGGCAGGAGGCAGTTATTCAGCCAGCCCTAAGTAGAAAGTTTTAGGTGAAAACTTCGGGGTCTTCTGGACATCAGGTGAAAAATGTTCACTGTGTTACATAATGGTTATTAATGCTAGGGACATAAGGCTTATGCCCTTTTTTCGATAAGATAAGCTTATCACTTTAACTCCAATAGAACCAAACTTGGGAACTTTCTTTTCACTGATTACTGTTTACTGTTCACTGCTCACTGAAAAATCCCCACCTCCCCACTTCCCCTAAAAACAGGATTAAGCTGGGTTTTAAGAGCGATCGACATTGCTGAATAATTGAGGATCGAGGGTGGGTAGTTCGATATCTTTTTCTGCTGGGGAAGAGGCCAACTGGAAGCGGTTTAAGGTTTGTTGAACGCGATCAAAAATGGTGATTTTTTGCTCGCTATTGTTCTGGGGTTCGGGAATAGGTTCCACTTCTAGCGGAGGCTGAATCCCAGGGGCAGGTTCGTTAATCTCCTTTGTCTCTGGTATGGTGGTTAGGGGAGATTCGATCGCTTCAGGGGTTTCCTCGACCTTTTCGATTGTTTCTGTCTCTACTGGTTTTTCTTCCACTATTGGGCTTTCTGGCTCAATAACAGGGCTTTCCTCAACTATTGGGCTTTCTGGCTCAATAACAGGGCTTTCTGGCTCAATAACAGGGCTTTCCTCAACTATTGGGCTTTCTGGCTCAATAACAGGGCTTTCTGGCTCAATAACAGGGCTTTCCTCAACTATAGGGGTTTCTGGCTCAACTACAGGGGTTTCTGGCTCAACTACAGGGGTTTCTTCCTCAACTATAGGGGTTTCTGGCTCAATAACGGGGGTTTCTTCCTCTAGACTAGGAATAGTTTGATAGTTGGGATCAACAATGCTACGGGCAATTATAGGGGATAAATCGCCGCGGACTAATTGACTGAGGCCGTCTTGGTAAGAGGGATCAAAGCTAATCACGCGCACGCTGGTATTAAACTCGTTTTCGATTTTATTTCCCTTACCATCGATGAATTCTAGTTGTACCCAGTTATTGCCCTTGTTAAAACCCTTGAGATAAATCGGTTCCCAAGTATCAAGCAGAAAACTTTCACCGTTGACGGTGACACGAATGCGCCAATCTTGAAGATTATTATCCCCGTTGGCAGTATTGGACAGACGTAGAGGAGCATTACTCAGATAAAAATCGAGCAGGATTGGTTCTGCACCGTAGATTCCCTGCGGATGACTGTAGGTTAATAGGGGTAAGTTATGATCAGGGGCATTTTTGCCTGTTTTTGTCAGAATATGAAAGGTTGTTTCAGCGAAGGCCCCATCATTTTTAAAACTTTCCTGCCAAGGCCGCAGGGCCAAGACGCGGAGGGTATGAGTACCGGGGGCAAGATTTTCTAGGATAATCGGTTGCTTGAGGTCGTAAATGGCTGCTGCTGGTTCATTATCGACAATTAGGCTCAAGTGGGGTCCTAATTTCAGGGTATCGTCTTGGAAAATTGGCAGATCTGACACTTGTAGTTTAACTGTCACCTGAGGGTCATCGAAAACTTGTTCGGCCAGAGGACTGAGAATCGTTACTTGGGGAGCGTAACGATCTAAACTGGGGCGCAGTTCCTGAATTAGGACCGGGGGGGCAACCTCAGAAATGCGGCCTTGGACGACGGGAAGATTAGAGGTTTCCGAAGTGGGGAGATTGGTAGCCGTTAGGCGATCGCCACAGGCGGTTAACAGGGTGGTCAGTAAACCGATCACAAGACATATACGAAGGGTTTTGACTGGGATTAATTTATGTAGTAGGGATAGCACGTTCCTCCTAGAGCCAAGGCCAAAATCTATACAAACCATTGATTTTTGCTAGAGTCATTGAATGCTCCGGTGTCAGCAAAAGCGGGAGAAGATCAGGTTATGGCCTCAATTTTACAGAATTGTTTGATTGTTTTTTGAGAATCTATCTATTGAATTTTCTATATGGTCTGGTGAGGGAGAAAAGGGGGAAATTGGCGTCCGGAGCGACAATTGATAAACTTTTGTAAAGAAAAATCACTGGTCTGACCCTGACTAAGACCGTCCATAGCAGAAAATGTCTCTCCTATCAAGGATTGAGAGAATTTTAATTATTGTTAAGCATAACGAACAGACAAGAGAACAAAGACTTATCATCTACTATTGATGCTTTCGACTGGAATCTCACCCAAGAGGAAAGTCAAGCAACATTAACAAAAGGTGGGTCAGATTTCAACTTGCCTTTTTTAGGTTAAAAAATCTATCCTCAAATAAAACGCTAAGTCTATTGTCGAGAGAGGAGAATCCTCATGGCACTCCCCCCCAAAGAGGCGGTAGCTAAAGTGATTGTAGATAAAGACCCAGTACCTACTTCCTTTGAGAAGTGGGGTCAACCGGGGCATTTTGATCGCACTTTAGCCAAAGGACCCAAAACCACTACCTGGATTTGGAACCTACACGCCAACGTCCACGATTTTGATAGTCAAACCAGCGATCTCGAAGATATTTCTCGGAAAATCTTCAGCGCCCACTTCGGACATCTCGCCGTTGTCTTCGTTTGGCTAAGTGGAATGTACTTCCACGGCGCGAAATTTTCTAACTATGAAGCTTGGTTAACCAACCCGCTGGCCATCAAACCCAGCGCCCAAGTGGTCTGGCCGATCGTCGGTCAAGGCATCCTCAACGGCGATGTGGGCGGCGGCTTCCACGGTATTCAGATCACCTCTGGTCTGTTCTACCTCTGGCGTGCTTCTGGGTTCACCAACAGCTATCAGCTATACTGCACCGCTATCGGTGGTTTAGTTATGGCGGGCCTGATGCTGTTTGCCGGTTGGTTCCATTACCACAAAAGCGCACCGAAACTGGAATGGTTCCAAAACGTGGAATCGATGATGAACCACCACTTGGCGGGTTTACTCGGCTTAGGTTCCCTAGGTTGGGCTGGTCATCAGATTCACGTTTCTTTACCGGTGAACAAACTCCTCGATGCTGGAGTAGCTCCCCAAGACATCCCCTTGCCCCACGAGTTCATCCTCGAACCGAGCAAGATGGCGGACTTATATCCCAGTTTCGCCCAGGGTTTGACCCCCTTCTTTACCCTTAACTGGGGTGCTTACTCGGATTTCCTCACCTTCAAAGGTGGCTTGAACCCCGTGACCGGTGGTCTCTGGCTTTCCGATACCGCTCACCATCACTTGGCGATCGCTGTATTATTCATCATTGCTGGTCATATGTACCGTACCAACTGGGGTATCGGTCACAGCATGAAGGAAATCCTTGAAAACCACAAAGGTCCCTTCACCGGTCAAGGTCACAAAGGACTGTACGAAATCCTGACCACCTCTTGGCACGCTCAGTTAGCGATTAACCTTGCTCTCTTAGGTTCGCTAACCATCATCGTGGCCCACCATATGTACGCCATGCCGCCTTATCCCTATCAGGCGACTGACTACGCCACCCAACTATCCTTGTTCACTCACCACACTTGGATCGGTGGCTTCTTAATCGTCGGTGCGGGAGCGCACGGAGCGATCTTCATGGTGCGGGACTACGATCCAGCCAAAAACGTCGATAACCTGCTCGATCGGGTGATCCGTCATCGCGACGCAATTATCTCCCACCTGAACTGGGTATGTATTTTCCTTGGCTTCCATAGCTTCGGTTTATACATTCACAACGACACCATGCGGGCTTTTGGTCGTCCCCAAGATATGTTCTCGGATACGGGAATTCAACTACAACCCATCTTTGCTCAATGGGTACAAAGTCTCCACACCCTAGCCCCCGGCAACACCGCTCCTAACGCTCTCACTACCGCTAGTTATGCTTTCGGTGGCGACGTGGTAGCAGTGGGTGGCAAAGTGGCCATGATGCCGATCACTCTCGGTACTGCCGATTTCCTCGTGCATCACATCCACGCCTTCACCATCCATGTCACCGTGTTGATTCTCCTCAAAGGGGTTCTCTACGCTCGCGGTTCCCGTCTGATTCCCGATAAAGCGAATCTCGGTTTCCGTTTCCCCTGCGATGGTCCCGGTCGCGGCGGTACCTGCCAAGTTTCGGGTTGGGATCACGTTTTCCTCGGCCTGTTCTGGATGTACAACTCCATCTCGGTCGTAATCTTCCACTTTAGCTGGAAAATGCAGTCCGATGTCTGGGGAACCGTCGCCCCCGATGGCACTGTCACCCACGTTACCCTCGGTAACTTCGCCCAAAGTGCCATCACCATCAACGGTTGGTTACGGGATTTCCTCTGGGCGCAAGCAGCTCAAGTGATTAACTCCTATGGCTCCGCTCTGTCTGCCTACGGAATCATGTTCCTAGCCGGTCACTTCGTCTTCGCGTTTAGCTTGATGTTCCTGTTCAGTGGTCGCGGCTACTGGCAAGAATTAATCGAGTCGATCGTCTGGGCGCACAACAAGTTAAGAGTTGCCCCCGCTATCCAACCTCGCGCCCTGAGCATCATTCAAGGTCGTGCCGTTGGTGTGGCTCACTACCTCTTAGGCGGTATTGTAACCACTTGGGCATTCTTCTTGGCCAGAAGTCTCTCGATTGGCTAAACTTGCCTATAAGGGCTTGCCAGTCCCCCGGGGATTGGCAAGACTAGGCTGAACCAGCGTCGATTGACCGATACCTCTGTAAGCGTTTCCTATTACAGAAGGTGAATTGAAAAAAGGAAATAACCAGCACTCGTGTAAGAGCCTCAGTTATTTAGAGAGGAGAATTTCCTAAACAGCTATGGCAACTAAATTCCCTAAATTTAGCCAAGATCTAGCCCAAGATCCGACCACCCGTCGGATTTGGTACGGGATCGCCACAGCCCACGATTTTGAAAGTCATGATGGCATGACGGAAGAGAATCTCTACCAAAAGATTTTCGCGTCGCACTTCGGCCACATTGCAATCATTTTCCTGTGGACTTCCGGTACTATATTCCACGTCGCTTGGCAAGGTAACTTCGAGCAGTGGATCAAAGATCCCTTAAATATCCGTCCCATCGCCCACGCGATTTGGGATCCCCAGTTCGGTAAAGGCGCTGTGGATGCCTTCACCCAAGCTGGCGCTTCTAATCCGGTTAACATCGCCTATTCCGGGGTTTACCACTGGTTCTACACCATCGGTATGACCTCCAACCAAGACCTATACCAAGGTGCGGTGTTCCTGCTGATTCTCTCGGCGATTTTCCTCTTTGCTGGCTGGTTACACTTACAACCTAAGTTCCGTCCTAGCCTCGCTTGGTTCAAAAACGCTGAATCTCGCCTGAACCACCACCTCGCCGCTCTGTTCGGTGTTAGCTCTCTGGCTTGGACCGGACACCTCGTTCACGTTGCTATCCCCGAATCCCGCGGTCAGCACGTTGGTTGGGACAACTTCCTCTCCACTCCCCCCCACCCGGCGGGTTTACTACCCTTCTTCACCGGTAACTGGAGTGTGTACGCGGAAAACCCCGATACTGCTAACCACATTTTCGGTACTGCCCAAGGCGCGGGAACTGCGATTCTCACCTTCTTAGGTGGTTTCCATCCCCAAACCGAGTCCCTCTGGTTAACCGATATGGCTCACCACCACTTGGCGATCGCTGTTATCTTCATTGTGGCTGGTCATATGTACCGCACCAACTGGGGCATCGGTCACAGCATCAAGGACATCCTCAATGCACACAGACCCCCCAGTGGTAAGTTAGGAGCCGGTCACAAAAATCTTTATGACACGGTTAACAACTCTCTCCACTTCCAACTCGGTTTGGCTCTCGCTTCTTTAGGCGTGATCACCTCTCTGGTGGCGCAGCATATGTACGCGCTACCCCCTTATGCCTTTATCGCTAAGGACTACACTACCCAAGCGGCTCTTTATACCCACCACCAATACATCGCTGGTTTCCTAGCGGTGGGTGCTTTCGCTCACGGTGCTATCTTCTTCGTGCGTGACTATGATCCCGAAGCGAACAAAGATAACGTGCTGGCGCGGATGCTGGAGCATAAAGAAGCGATCATCTCTCACCTAAGCTGGGTTTCCCTTTTCTTAGGTTTCCACACCCTCGGCCTCTACGTTCATAACGATGTGGTCGTCGCTTTCGGTACTCCCGAAAAACAAATCTTGATCGAACCTGTGTTTGCTCAATTCGTGCAAGCAGCTTCGGGTAAAACCCTGTACGGCATGAACGTACTGTTGTCTAACCCCGATAGTATCGCTTACACCGCCTATCCCAACTACGGTGATGTTTGGTTACCCGGTTGGTTAGACGCAATCAATAGCGGCACTAACTCCCTATTCTTAACCATCGGTCCTGGCGACTTCCTCGTTCACCATGCGATCGCTCTTGGTTTACACACCACCGTTCTAATCCTGGTTAAAGGTGCTTTAGACGCTCGTGGTTCCAAATTAATGCCCGATAAAAAAGACTTCGGGTATTCCTTCCCTTGCGACGGTCCCGGCCGTGGCGGTACTTGCGACATCTCTGCTTGGGATTCCTTCTACCTAGCCATGTTCTGGATGTTGAACACCCTGGGTTGGTTAACCTTCTACTGGCACTGGAAACACCTCGGTGTCTGGTCGGGTAACGTGGCTCAGTTTAACGAAAACTCCACCTACCTGATGGGCTGGTTCCGCGATTACCTCTGGGCTAACTCGGCTCAGTTAATCAACGGTTACAACCCCTACGGTGTTAATAACCTTTCTGTCTGGGCCTGGATGTTCCTCTTTGGACACCTCGTTTGGGCAACCGGTTTCATGTTCCTGATCTCTTGGCGTGGTTACTGGCAAGAGTTGATCGAAACTATCGTTTGGGCCCACGAACGCACTCCTCTGGCGAACCTCGTTCGTTGGAAAGACAAACCCGTGGCTCTCTCGATCGTTCAGGCTCGTTTGGTTGGTTTAGCTCACTTCACCGTTGGCTATATCTTCACCTACGCCGCCTTCTTGATCGCTTCCACTGCTGGCAAGTTCGGCTAAACCTTGAATTAGGTAACTAAAAAACCCCCCGCCCATTGGTGGGGGGTTTTGTTGTTTATGATTGATCATAAAAGCGCGGCTCAATCTCAAAAATCTATGCAGTGGGAAGAATTAAAACAGCTTTATGATCAGGACTTTGTTTTGTGGATTGAGCGAACCACCGAACAAATTCGACGCGGGGAGATGAAAAATTTAGATTGGGAACATCTTTTAACGGAGATAGAAGATTTGGGGAGAGAACAAAGGAACAAAGTGGAAAGCTATCTAATTCAAACCGTTAAACATTTATTAATGTATCAGTATTGGCTGACTGAAAAAGGTAATTGTGGCCGGGGATGGGCCGATGAAATCGATAATTTCCGTCTAGAACTAGAAATTTTATTCCAGTCAAAAACCCTCTACAATTATGGGGCTTCTAGGTTAGATATAATTTATGATAAAGCCAAGCGATCGGTGATCAAAAAAACTGGTTTATCTGTTGATACGTTTCCGCAAGTTTGTCCTTATACCTTTGCAGAAATTATAGATTTTGACTTTTTGCCAGTTTAGAATACGAGAATTAAAGCGGAGAAAGACATTCATAAGTTATCCTCTTGTTCAAGAGACATCTCCAAAAATTATCACCCAATCACAGCTTGCTTTTATACTATGTACTAGCTAAGTAGTTCTATAGCTGAAATGTATATCTATCGTTGCCAATTTGATTTCATTGAAAAAATATGGGGCGATTAAAATCATTTTTATTTGGGTAAGTTTCTTAACTAAAAAGACTTTGAGCCTTGAGATAATATTAGATCGAGGTCTAATGTTATTCATCAAACAAACATTAAGGTTACAATGAAGGAATCAGATTTCAGAAAATAGCCATGAAACGAGATGAGGTACTAACAATTCTTGCAACACACCGAGAACAATTAGAAAAACTAGGGGTAAAATCTCTGTCTCTAAGTACCTAGGCAAAATTATTTACACATGACGATCATTGCCCCGTAAGGGTTTTAGCTCGATCGGGCAGGTAATTAATTTTGCATGACTACTTATTTGGTTCAGTAGCAAGGGATGAAGCACGTTTTGACAGTGATGTAGATTTATTGGTAGAATTTAGTAAAGCGGTAGGGTTATTTGAGTTTATCGAGGTACGACTTTACTTAGAAGATATATTAGGATGTTCTGTTGATT
>NZ_JADBVE010000023.1:0-6293 GCF_020245285.1 Microcystis sp. M31BS1 | reverse complement strand
TGAAATGGGGCGAAAGTCTGTGGACTCTGTGTAAGACAGTACATGGTTTTTTAACTGTGGTATGCGACGGTGGTGGAAGCAGAAACTTAAATCGTGAGGTTTAGGAATCGCCGCACTTTTAGGGCGGCGAGGATGTCAAAACTCTAATCCTCGTGCTTTCCCCGGTCTTTTCCCAGGGCTGTGGGGCAACCAAGTGGAACCCGAAAGAAGGGAACGGTCAAGATACAATGCTAACCCTTACTCGCACTGACAACGGCAAATCCATCACCATGCAGGTCAACGACCTGCTGCTACTGTCCCTCGACGAGAATCCCACCACTGGCTTTCAGTGGGCGGTCGGTGGTGTCGGGAGCGATTTAGTGAAGCTGCAGGCCTCTGAGTATGTACCTGCCATAGAGTCGAGAGTCGGCGGGGGCGGTCAGAGAATCCTGACCTTTAAAGCGCAACGGGCTGGGATAGACCAACTAAGGCTTAAGCTTTGGCGAGAGTGGCAAGGAGAACCGTCAATTGTCGAACGATTTACTGTCACGCTCCAAGTCCGAGAGTAAAGGCTTCTCAGATAGCCAAGGGCCAGTGAGTAACGACTTAGGAGGAAAGGAAAAATGAGTGAAACATTTGTAATTCCTGCAATGGGATGGTTGCCCGACTATCCCGATATTCGTGATGTTACTTTTCAATCTGAACGCGTACCGTCCAAACTGCAAGCTTTGGGACAGCCATCTGTCAAGCAAATGCTGGCCAAAGTGGGAGCAACGACATCTGCCCCAGCAGCGCTACCAGCCAGCGTGGACTTGAGGCCGTGGTGTTCCCCCATGGAGGATCAAAAAACTATCGGTTCTTGTACGGCCCACGCCGGGGTCGGACTGGTGGAGTATTTTGAGCGGCGAGCTTTTGGCAAACACATAGATGCCTCGCGCCTCTTTCTTTACAAAGTGACGCGCAACTTGCTCAAATGGACGGGAGATACGGGGGCATTCTTGCGCTCAACAATGTACGCCCTCACCTTGTTTGGCGTACCACCAGAAGAATACTATCCCTACAATATCGCTGATTTGGACAAAGAGCCGTCGGCATTCTGCTACGCTTTTGCCCAAAGCTATCAGGCGATTTCCTACTACCGCCTCGATCCGCCCGGGACGGCAAGAGACGCACTGTTAGCTCGGATTAAAACCGAATTGTCGAAAGGTCTGCCCTCGATGTTTGGCTTTACTGTTTACAGTTCTATCAGTCAGGGCAACACGACCGGCAAGATTCCTTACCCGACTCGGGGCGAACGGGTTGAAGGCGGTCACGCGATCGATGCAGTTGGTTACGACGACAACCTCAAGATCAAGAACACCAATGCCGGTGGCATTGAAACCACCGGTGCCTTGCTGATTCGCAACTCCTGGGGGACTGCCTGGGGAAGCGCTGGCTACGGCTGGCTGCCCTACAAGTACGTCCTCGATGGTCTGGCAACTGATTGGTGGTCGCTAATCAAGAGTGAGTGGGTCGATACGGGACAGTTCGGATAGGAGACCAATTCGATAAGGTGTGAGGGGCGAGATAAAGGCTTCTGGTGAGTTTTTTCAGAATAGGGGGGACGCTGGGAAAACTCACCGTTTGTTGAATTTTTTAGGGGAAGCTTTTTAAAATTCGCTGTAAACCTTATTCTGTATGTGAGCGGAATCGAGCTAATTAGCGATCGCCAAATGCGGTGTGGGTGGGTCAGTCGGTAACGGTGGAAGCGCGCAATGGAAAGTCGCTTTTGATTACTGTTCCGGCGGCGGCGTTGGTGGTTTTGCAGTAGTTAGGAGGGATCGGAGAGGAAGATTCTTGTGTAACTATTCAATAGTAGGTGGGTGGAATTAAATATAAGATGAACGTAGGTTGGGTTGAAGCATGAAACCCAACGCCCGCATGGGTTACGCTACCGCTAACCCATCCTACAAATAATTGTGCCTCCCTACTTAAGCACAGATGCGATCCTCGATCGCCACCGATTGCAGAAGTCTTTCCACGATCGCTTTAGCTTGACGACCGTGACTAGGAATCAGACGATGGCAGAAGACGTAGGGAGTAATTAACTTAACATCATCGGGGATAGCATAATCGCGACCTTCGAGGAAAGCGTAAGCTTGAACTGCTTTTTGCAAAACCACACAACCCCGGGGACTGACTCCTAAACTAATATCTTCGTGATCACGGGTAGCCCGGACTAAATCGACGATATATTGCTGTAAAGTGGGAGCTACCTGGACCAGACTGACTAATCTTTGCAATTCTCCCACCTGTTCTAGGGAAATACAAGCTTCTAGGGATTTAACCGTCTCTTGAGAATGCTGTCTCTGTAACATTGTTAATTCTTCTGTGGCGCTGGGATAACCCAAACTCAGGCAAACGGCAAAACGGTCCATTTGCGCTTCTGGAAGCGGAAAAGTGCCTTGATATTCGATCGGATTTTGGGTGGCGATCACAAAGAAGGGTTGGGGGACCGGCCGCGCTTCTCCATCGACGGTAACTTGTTTTTCCTCCATGACTTCTAGAAGTGCCGATTGGGTGCGCGGGGTGGCCCGGTTGATTTCATCGGCCAAGAGGACGTTAGCAAAAGCGGGGCCGGGGATAAATTCAAATTCGCGACTGTTGGGGTTCCAAATCGTGGTTCCCGTGATATCACTAGGAAGGAGGTCAGGGGTGCATTGTACCCGTTGGAAACGACCGTTGATTGAACGCGCTAAGGATTTAGCTAAGAGGGTTTTGCCGACTCCGGGGACATCTTCCAGGAGAGCGTGGCCACCACTGAGTAAAGCCACCAGCACAATGCGAATCGATTCGGTTTGGCCGACGATGCTCTGGCTCAAATTTTCCATCAAAATATCAATAGCGTCTCTCATAACACAAATGGGGGATTTTGTCAAGAAGATTAATGTTAAGTTTTCTTGATCTTAACGATTCTTTTCCCAATTTGCCCACACTAGCGAGGAAAGTTGACAGACAATGGCGGGAAATTTTCTGCTAGGGAGCTAATCGGGGTTAGGGTGGCGAGCAGGGAGAAAATTAGTTAAGAATTGTTGCCAGTGAGCGAAATCAAGATTTTCAGTCGGTTCAGTCTGATAAAATCAAGGAGAATTTCTCCTAATCAGTGAAGATGAAAGCCAGTTCGCTCGTTTTTAGTCTTGTTTTAGGAATCGCTGCCAGTACATTAACCAATAGTTTACCCGAAAATTTAACTTTCAATTCTCGGAAAATATTGGCTCAAGATCAGGCACCTTCCTGTCCCCTCCCTCCAGATATTGCTATCACTTTTCGCAATAGTGAATGTCAGGCAGTTACCCTAGAAAAACCCCAGACTTTTTTCCGTTATTATAGTGACGAAAATTACAAAAAAGGTCGTTTTCTGACCACGGATCAATATACCACCAATGTGGAGGTGATCAGAAATTTAGCCCTCGATCAAAAGTGGAATCCTCCCAATCAAGCGACCAAAGTAGTATCGGTGACTTTACCTGCGGGAACAACGGTTTATCAAGGAATTGTCGCCCCCCAGAATCCGGCTGATTGTTATCCCGGTGGTGGTCAGCAAACTTTTATTAAAGACTCGCGAGATGCCAATATACAATGGGGAGAGGGGCGAGCAATAACGGTTACATCTCTTTCCTGTCGCTAGAATATTATGGAAACGAACATGAGGGAATTAATTCAATCAATTGACCAAGCTATTACCGTGGCCGAACAGATGCGGAAAACAGAAAGATCGACTCGGATTGAGGGTTTAATTTCTGTCCTGAAAACCATCAAAAGTCAGGCTTTAGCTGGTCAATTACCACCGTCTCAAGGCATTGTTACCCTAGGATTAGCGCGAGAAGTAGCTGATTGGATCGATTCCCTTGATTCTCCTTTATTGAAAGCGGTGGGTAAAGTGGAAAGAGAATACCAAAAATATTAGGAGTTGTCGGTGACAGAAGTTAGAATTAACCGAGAGCGATCGCAGTCTATCTCGATCTGATTTTTTAATCGATCGAGAGAATTAAATTTCTGTTCTGGTCGCAGGAATTGCACTAAATCCATCGTTAAAATGCGATCATATACATTGCCCGACCAATCCAATAAATGGATTTCCACACTGATAGTTTTTCCCTCGATCGTGGGACGATAACCGATGTTCATAACTGCTGGTAAGCGAGAACCATCGAGATGCACCCAACCGCAATAAACCCCCAGTCGCGGCAATAATTTATCGGGGGGAACCTGTAGATTAGCGGTATGAAAACCTAATTGTCTGCCCAGCTGTTGCCCGATGACCACACGACCAGTTAAACTGTAGGGACGACCTAACATTTGTCCGGCTTGCTCAACATTTCCCGATGCCAAAGCTTGACGAATTAGGGAACTACTAATTCGACCCGTCCCACAGTTTTTTAAACCAACAATCTCGACTTTAATATTAAATTGAGAGGCGATCTGTAATAAATCTTCGGCTGTACCTTGACGACGATAACCGAAGCGGAAATCTTGACCAACACTGATCGATTTAGCCTGTAATTTTGCTACTAAAATCTGTTCGACAAAAGCCAAGGGTGTCAGGGAAGCTAATTTAGCAGAGAAAGGCAGTAAAACTAATTGTTTAACGCCTAAATTCTCTAAAACCTCCACCTTTTCCCCTAGAGGAGTTAATAACTGCCATTTTTCTCCCGTAAAAAATTCCCGCGGGTGGGGAGTAAAACTAACAACGGTGGGATAAGCGGGTTCATCCCGAAAAATTGGCTGTAGGACGGTTTGATGACCTAGGTGCAAACCATCAAAGTTACCTAGTGCGATCGCACTAGGGGCTAAAATACGGGTATTAGGAGAATCTACAATCCACACGCTGGCTCTAAGAACAGATACAAGAGAATAATTCAAGCGATTAATCTTGAGTGTAGCCTTTTGATTCTATATCAATCGGGCGATCAAGCTAAAAAAAAGCCCCCAATAACTTGGAGGCCTTTGGAAGTTTTAGCAAGTTGAACGTGAACGATCCCGGTGCGATCGGCCCGGCATTCCCAATCAATTGCACCAGAAAGATGAGGGAAACAAGCATTCATTAATTGTTCAGTTCGTTCTTGTTTTGGTCGTCTGTGGTTGTTCTTGCTGCTTTTGTGGTTTCCCAATCTGAATCAAGCATAAGTAGCTGGTTATAATTAAATTAAAAATTGATTTTAGGTTCGATCCCCCCTACCCCCCTTGATAAGGTAGGGTTGATTCATGAATCAACCCTACCCTTGATAAGGGGGGTGTCTGATAATTTTTAACGCCTACCTACTTAAGGATATTGTTTTTGTTTCTTTTGTTCTAATCCTGTTGCTAATCATAGAGCGATCCCGAAAGGATAAGGTTTACCATAGTAAGGTGGGGGATTTTTTTCCCACCTTATTTTATTTATTGTCTATAATTAAGATAATGACGGCTAATTTTGAATGGGATGAAGACAAAGCTAAGACAAATCTGAGAAAACATGATATTTCTTTTAATGAGGCTAAAACTGTCTTTGAAGATACCTATTCTTTGACTTTAGATGATCCCACTCATTCAATCTTAGAAGATCGTTTTTTGACAATTGGTTATTCTAGTCAAAACCGCTTGCTTTTAGTTGTTCATAGTCAAAAACAAGGAAACATCAGAATCATTACTGCTAGGAGAGTAACTAAACATGAAAGAAAAATCTATGAACAAAGTAATCAATGATCCCATCAAAGATGACGAAATGTTAGATGATTATTCTCAGTTTTTAACGGAGTCTCATTTAAAAAATGCAGTGAGAGGAAAGTATGCTCGTTCTTTAGGAGATAAGGATGCTTCTACCATTAAGATTATAGCAGAAAATGAAGAGAGATATGTTAACATGAAAACCATTGAAGTTGAAGCATTCGTTAACAATGAAGGTCAATTAACCGTACAAGTTCCTTCAAATTTAAAAGAAGGACAATATCAGGCTGTATTAATTATAGAAGAACCCAAAAATGAAAATCAATGATCTTAGAATAGTTGACACTCCCGTTGCCTAAAGGCGTGGGGATTCTTCATTCACGGGGAGATGCCTTGCAAAAGCAGTGCTTTTACTCGGTCTTACTCTCCCTCAGCAAAGCAGTAGCGGTATGCCCTACCGCCAATATTCGTAAACCTTCCGGGGTCGAATAATTAAAGTCAGTAAGAGAGTCGCCTCTCCTACTGCTCTACAAAACGGAACGTGACAATTTCTCGTCATTCCGCTCCTCAACTACACGGGGTTTGTCATTCCTACGTCATTACCAACATATCCTTTACCCAGATGTAAT
>NZ_JADBVE010000229.1:0-34819 GCF_020245285.1 Microcystis sp. M31BS1 | reverse complement strand
GTTTTTCTATTAAGCTCAACATATCTTTCAAAAGTTCGCGTTCACTTCTCATTTTACAAAGACAGTGATCGCTTTTACTTTTGATATTCTGATGGGAGAATGAAACAGCCCTACCCTTATCAAGGGGGACAGGGGGAATCGGCACCCCCCTTATCAAGGGGGGCAGGGGGGATCGAACCTAAAATCCATTTTTAACTTAATTATAACCAGCTACTTAAGTTTTTGACGACAATAAATTTAAGCCGTGGCCACGGCAGCACCCTGGGTTCCTAATTGAATTAACTCGATCTTGTAGCCATTAGGATCTTCCACGAAAGCAATCACCGTAGAACCGTGTTTCATCGGGCCCGGTTCCCTGGTGACATTGCCACCAAGAGCTTTAATTTTCTCACAGGTGCTATAGATATCATCCACGCCTAGGGCAATATGACCGTAAGCATTACCGACTTCGTAGCGATCGACTCCCCAATTATAGGTCAGTTCGATGACAGCATGATTAGCCTCATCGCCATAACCGACGAAAGCGAGGGTAAATTGACCATTGGGATAGTCTTTCTGACGCAATAACTTCATTCCTAGCACATCGCAGTAAAATTGTAGAGATTCCTGCAAGTTATTGACCCGGAGCATGGTGTGTAAGAGACGCATGATTATTTAGATGACATCGATCGAAAAATTACCTATCCTTGATTGTAACCAGTCCTTGGGCCTTCTTATCTCCTTGAGGGTCAACCATTCAACTAATACAAATGTACAAAAACTCACTCACTCCCAAAAGCGATTAATAGCTGTAACCAAAATCACCTTTCTGGCCATATTTCAATTACTATCTATGGGATTTTCTTAGGCTATGATGTAGTTATTGGTGAAGTTAGTCAGGTCGAGACATTTTTGATCGGGAGTTTTCTAGGGAAATTTTGAAGGTAGTAGGTAGTAGTAAATTTTCAGTGGTTTCCGAAAACCCCTTTCGACTTAATTGACCAGTAGTTTAATAAAACCTCTGTGACTGCAATAAATGTTAAATATTTAGGGGAGTACAGAACAGAGAAATTGGGACGGGTTAAAGCTATGCGTTTTTATTTGGAGTATATCAATCACTTAGGTCGTTTACAGAAAAAATCCGCTCATCGTCGTCTGCAAGCGGGTTTCACGATTACAGAAGTTTTACTAGCAGGTTTGATGATGCTGATTGCCGTCTTGGTGTCGGGAAATGGCGTAATTAACCTGCTCAGAAGCAATTATCGAGCTAATGCTAATAGTGAAATCCAAAATAATCTTAATCGTACTCTAGAGTTTGTTTCAGATGAAGTGAGACGAGCAAGTAGAATCGCTAATTCTGAAAAGCAGATCAAGAGTAAGAACGTACCCACAGGAGCGCGACCAGTTCTAGCTTTCCAAATTCCCGACCCCAACAATCCGGGTCAGGCACTCCCCGATCAGATCGTTTACTATACCCAGATCCCTAGAACTGATGATAGCTTGACCGGTCCACGAGTCCTGTGGCGCTTCGGTCCGAACTTGGACGCTAATGGCAACTACATCACCCCCGACAATATTGATACTTGGCAACGTTCCCCCGTCACCGATATGTTAGCAGCGCCTGCTAATAACCCCAATTGTCCTGGGAATTTTAACCGAATCCCCGCCCTTGGCGACGATTTTTATACCTGTGTTCGCGAGGGTCGTGGTAATCAAGTGATTTTGAATGCCAACGCTCAGGTAAATATGACTACCAATGAGGAAGTTAACTACTTTGTCAGCACCGGAGTTTTCCCCAGAGCTGCCTTGCCATTATTCCGCATAGTCAAACCTTATAATCTCGACGTAGATACTGGGGGTACCAAAGCAACTCTACCCATCCTTACCGTGTCAGCAACTGTTACAGCTAAAGTTATTCAAGGATCAACTTGTACATTCAGTTCTTCCGAACCTTACTGCGGTGTTGTTACTGCACCTGACAAATATTTGCCCGGGGTACCGGAAAAACCTTTGGATTCACCTGTTGATGCAGATGCTGGAGATGGCATTGTGGTTCATGTGAATGGGTTGCGTAATGCCTATGAGGATCCTAACAATCAAACCGTACCGGATGTATATGCCTCTGATCATAATGGCAGTTTACCTCCAGGCATCGATCCCCTTACTAATAACCAAATTTTATTCGTGTTTACGACTAAAACGACTCCACCAGACTCCTATTCGATTTTAGTAACCATTGTACCCAAGTAGCTAAACTTATGGCAATAAGCTGAAACCTTGATGTTATCCCCGTTAGTTAACCCTATTCTTTCTCGGAAATCACGGCAAAATCCCCTTAACTGGAATGAGGTTCAATAGGGTTTGCGGCAAAAAGTTTTCGGTGGGGGTAGGGTGTGGGGTGTGGGGTGTAGGGTTTTACCCATTTTCAGGGGGTCAATTACCTAGGGTCTGCTGAAAAAGTCATTGAAAAGTACAGGTCTCTTAATCAATGATTTCACTTAGCTCCAAGCATAAGCTTTAGTTGTTGATTAATTTTTAAGTTATAACTTATCCTAATCATTGACCGAGAAAAAGTGCTGTTTTTCCATTTCAGACATAAAAAAGCCCAAAAAACCTGCCTCAACAGGTTAGAAAGATTCATGACTAAAAAAGTAATAGCAATCGCTGAAAAGGAAGTATGAGGAAGTTTAGCCATCACTTTACCTAAGCTAAATCTTCTTTTCCCCTGTCCAAATTTGCCCTCTATACAATTCCGAATCCTCTCATCATCGGTAGCTTGTTTCTTTTGTTCTTTACTAACATTTTTGGCTGGTCTTCCTAATGGGGGCCCACTGATTCTGATTCCCCTTTCTTTACACCAAGCTCGGTTTTCTCTGGTTCGATAAATTTTGTCCACATGAACTGATTCTGGATAGTATCCTGTATAGTCATAATAAGCTTCTATTTGTGCTTTTAAATCTCCCGATTCATTAAAGTTATCCCAACTAATCTGGTCTAAAAATATGTAACCATCTATACAGCTTGCTGAGAATTTGGCCCCAAATTCTCCGGGTTTTCCAGCTTTTCCTCTGACTATCGGACGGATATGGGGTTGAGTTAAGCTGACAATTCTGTCTTCAATACTCTGTTTGTTATTTTGGTACATCCAGAGTGGTTGGCGAGCAACTTCTGTGACTACTAATAACAGTTTATAGTCTCTTTTTTTCCAGCTTTGTAGAGAGGCTCCTTCTGCTAAAAGTTGTTCAATATGGTCGAGATTTCTTTTCAGATATTGCAGTTGTCTTTTCAGAGCTTTTCGTCTTTGTTTGACGGTAGGTTTTCTTTTTTTTGCTACTTCTAAATAACTTTTTCTGGCTAGGAGACGATAGGTTCTCGGTTTTTGAACAAGTTTTCCTTTTAAAGTTTCATAGAGAATATCAATAATTTTTTCGGTTTGTTTTCTTCCTTGATTTAACAGGTTTAAATCCGTAGGATAACTAATATCTGCGGGCGCACAACTGGCATCTAAAATTAATTTACCTCGATTTTCTGGTTGACTTTGGGTTTCGCTCTCTAACTTTTTTTCGGTGTTTTCTTCTTCTTTTATTTCTCTCGAATTTTTGACCATAAAGCGATTCACTTTATTAATTAGTTCCAGAGTGATTCTTTCTCGAAAGTGAACCAACATTGACGCTTCAAACTGGGGTTCATTGCTGTAGGCTGAAAACCCCAAGAAGTATTGTAAATAAGGATTTTCCTTGATTTGTTCTACCGTTTCTCTATCGCTTGTTCCTAATTTTTCTTTAATAATTAATGCTCCTAGTGCTGTCCTAAATGTTTTGGCGGGTGCGCCCATTTCTTCTGAAAAAAGTGATGCGTATTCCGCTTCAAATTCTGACCAGGGAATGAGGTTGGCCATAATTACCCAACGATTGTCTTGGGATAATTCAGCAATTCTCATTTTGAAACGATTTTGCGTTGTTTCAGCGATATAGAGATTCGTTAAGAATTATTAACCCCTCTAGGTGCAGGGGTTTTAATGTCATGAAACCTTAAAATGAGAATTGCTGGGGATAATTTCCCCTCAAAGGGCAGCTCGAAGTTTTCTGGTGGGGTTGAGGGTAACTCGCTTTTACGGTACATTAGCACTAATTAGAGAAGATGCAAGGGTGATGCAAGGGTGATGCAAGGGTTTTAAGAGATTCTAGCAGATTTAAGTGCATTTGGGAAGCTCTCAATCAAGCTAAAAGCCCTTTCCTGTAAGGTTTTTACCATTATTCAGCAAACCCTACCTAATTTTCAGGGAAAAAGTGCCTAAATTTCCCCCCCGATCACTCCAATCACTGGCACTTTTTGATGGGAAACAAGTCTCAAGGACGATCCTGGGCAAAAAATCTAACTTAAACAGCGAATTGCCTCCAATAAACCCCTGGCTTTGTTGAGGGTTTCTTCATACTCTTTCTCCGGCTCAGAATCGGCTACTAACCCTGCTCCCGCTTGCACAGAAACCAGATAATTTTGATTACCTTGGGGACGAACAATCATAGTGCGAATTGTGATGGCACTATTTAACTGTCCCTCGAAATCGTAGTAACCATAAACCCCTGAATAGGGACCACGACGACAGGGTTCTAATTCATGAATAATTTCCATAGCACGAATTTTCGGGGCCCCACTGACGGTTCCCGCGGGAAAACAAGCTTTTAATAAATCCCAAGCACTTTTATTGGTGGCTAAATACCCCACCACATTACTAACAATGTGCATAACGTGGGAATAACGTTCAATGATCATTAATTCATCCACTTTAACCGTACCTCGATCGCACACCCGGCCTAGATCATTTCTCCCCAAATCCACTAACATAATATGCTCGGCAATTTCTTTGGGATCTTGCAATAAATCCGTTGCTAAAGCTTGATCTTCACTGAAGTTTTGTCCCCGGCGACGGGTGCCAGCAATTGGTCTGACTGTAGCCTTTATTTTACCTAATTCGTCCCGTTCTGCCTTAACCATCACTTCAGGACTAGAGCCAATAATTTGCCAATCCTTAAAGTTATAAAAAGCCATGTAGGGAGAAGGATTAATCAGACGCAAGGAACGATATAAATCGAAGGGATGACCCTGATAATTGGCATTTAAACGCTGGGAAATAACCACCTGAAAAATATCCCCCGCTTTGATGTAATCCTTAGCTTTTAGGACATTTTGACAGAATTTTTCCTGAGTTGTATTGCTTTCATAGACTAATTCTTTTCCCTGACCAACGGGTAATAATTCCAGGGTTTTGGCATTAGTTGGTAGGGGTAATCGTAACTTCAGAACTAACTGTGTCACTCGATCGCAGGCCGCTTGATAAGCGGCCGCTAAATCGGGATTATTACCCCGAATATCGGCATAAGCGATCGCCCAGATTTTCCGTTTAACTTGATCGAAAATAATCAGATTATCCACCTGCATCCAAATACCATCCGGTAGATCGGCATCCGTAGCGGGATAAATAGGCACTCGCGGTTCAATCCAATTAATTAATTCATAACCCCAAAAACCAAATAAACCCCCTATTCCCGCAGGTAATTGCGGCAATTTAACCGGCACGATCGGGGCTAAACATTGGGTTAAAATCTCGAAAGGATCCCCCGAAAAAATCTCTTGAGAACCATCGCGAAAAGTCTGGGTGGTGGTGTTTCCCCGTGCTTCTAATACCCAGACGGGATCGCCTCCTAAAAAGCTGTAGCGTCCCAAGGTTTCGCCCCCTTCCACCGACTCTAATAAAAAATTGTAGGCTTGATCGGCACAAACTTTATACCAGGCCGAAACGGGTGTTTCTAGGTCAGCGATCCATTCTTGATAGACAGGAATAAAGTTACCTTGGCCAGCGAGTTGACGAAAGCGATCAAAGTCGGGGAAGATCATATTTTGATGGTTCAAGAAACGGATAGCACAACACTTGTAGCCGATTGCGATCAGAGAAATCGAGAGTCAGAAGTTAAATCTTGGGGCTAAATAGCTTCTAAATCTAACTCCCCACTCTCGATTTTAGGGATTATTTATGCTTCGTAGGGAGTGACACCAGAGAACTTAATTGTCGCTGGTTCGGGGTTTTTGCCGATATTGCGGTCTTTTTTGCCGAAAAATTCACGACCGGCGTTAACTTTTTCGGGGAAGACACCATCAGCGGGGTGGAGATACTGCACTTCACCACTGGGGTAAATCCGATAGATTTTGTAATCTTCGATTTTGGGCTTAAATTTCGTCCGGAATTGGGTACCAAGAGCGAGCGCGTGTTCTTTGCGGGCCAAATAGAGGAGATTTTCGCCTTCGTTCATGATAGCGGCGCCACCGGTGGGCATTTCAAAGACTTGTTCTTTGCTGCTTGTCCAGGTGATGGCGTACTTTTCTTCCAGATCGGCTTTGGCGAGTAAACCGCCCGTGCTGCCACCGAACTTAGGAGCTTTTCCAGAAAGTTCTGTCATAGGATTTTGTTCTCTCTACAAAAATAAAGAAAAGGGGTTTTAGGGAATCCTATCACTGACACCCCCCCTCTCTAGTAGTCTTGTCAAGAACTGTAACATTATTTTGTACTAGACTATAGAACTAAGCTGCTGGCCGATCGCCAACTTGTCCAGGAATCGGCCACCACTTTAATCGATCGCCCGTCGGGAAATTTGCCAACTTAAAAAAATTACCGGAATTAATCCCACTAAGACAATGGCCAGGGCCGGTGCCGCCGCTTCCACCAAACGTTCATCACTGGCGTATTGATAAACGCGCACCGCTAGGGTATCAAAATTAAAAGGTCTTAACACCAAAGTAGCCGGTAATTCCTTCATCACATCGACAAAAACTAACATAGCCGCCGTCAATAATCCCCCCGACAAAAGAGGAATATGCACTTTAATTAAAGTTGCACCAGTGCCATAGCCAAGGCTGCGGGAAGCATCATCTAAACTAGGTTTTATTTTACTTAAACTCGATTCTAACGTGGAAAAAGCTACGGCTAAAAAGCGGACAATATAGGCAAAAATCAAACAGAAAATCGTACCGCTCAGAATTAAATTGATATTTAATCCCTGATTGAAAAAGTTATCTAATTTACCGAGAGGAATTAAAACCCCCACGGCGATAACTATGCCGGGGATAGCATAACCAGCGGCCGCAATCCGCACAGAACCCTTAAGAGTTTTATTCGGATTAAGTCTTTCCCCGTAGGCGAGAATTAAAGCTAAAACCACCGCAATAATTGCGCTTAAACTGGCCAGAAAAAAACTGTTTCCCGACAGACTAAAAAAGTCATTATTAAAAGTTTCTTGGGCATGATTGAAGGCTAGATAGGCTAGATAAAAAGCAGGGGCAATAAACCCAAGAAATATCGGCACAAAACAGGAGATCATTGCCAAAAAACTGCGAACAAATCCTAGCTCGTACTTAGTCGGTGACTGGAAACGATTGGTCATTTCATAGTAACGAGCTTGACGACGGGAGGATTGTTCAAGGAAAACTAAAACGAGGATAAATACCATTAAAACTGTTGATAACTGTCCCGCTGCTATACGATCGCCCATACCGAACCAAGTATTATAAATCCCCGTGGTAAAAGCATTAATGCCGAAATACTGCACCGTACCAAAATCGTTCAGAGTTTCCATTAAAGCTAGGGCCAATCCCGCCATAATTGCCGGTCTTGCTAGGGGTAAAGCGACAGTAAAAAAACCGCGCCAAGGGTTACATCCCAAGGAGCGACTTGCCTCCACTGTGCAGACAGATTGTTCTAAAAAACCGACCCTTGCTAACAGATAAACGTAGGGATAAAGCACCAGTATTAACATCAGAATCCCCCCCCAGAGAGAACGGATATTAGGAAACCAATAATCTTCGACACTATTCCAACCAAGAAGACTTCTTAAGAACGTCTGCACCGGACCAAAATAGTCCATCATATTGGTATAAGTATAGGCCAAGAGATAGGCAGGAGCGGCAAGGGGTAGTAATAATAACCATTGAAATTGTTGACGACCGGGAAATTGACACATCGTTATTAACCAAGCGGTGCCAACACCGATGATTAAAACGCCGCTGCCCACCCCACCCATCAACCAAAAAGAATTAACTAGATAATCCCAGAGAACAGTTTCGAGCAGATGTTGCCAGACTTGACTGGAGTTAGTTAATAAACTACTGGCCACCGATAAAATTGGCAGGGAAACAAGCAGGGCAATTAGTAAAACTGCAATTGTCCATCCCTGTCTAAAAAAAGAGCGATATTCTTTCAGCAAAAACATTTTTAATAAGATTGTTAAAGCAATTTTTAGAGAACGGTCTAGTTATGCCTTCTTCGCTTGTGAGGTCAACTTACAGCCAGCAGTTCATTAAGCTTGTTTTTCAGATTTGGCGATGTCATCAGCGGGTTGTAAACTTCTCCTGCGTAAGGTTGCCAAACATAACTAGGGCTAAAGGAGCGAAATACTGGCAATATTCCTAGCTCGCCTGCAAGTGGTTTCGCTAAAACCAGTCCTGGGATAGATAGATTGGATGATTCTTCGATAAGCTCAGTGTATGTTCTAAATTCATCGACTTCAACACCAACCAGTCCATAACGGAAGGTGGGGGCAAATCGTAGGGACTGATAGAGTAAAATACCTAACTCTGTCATTGAATAGGCACTTTCAGGGCTGTCTATTCCCACTTCGCTAAGATTATTTGGTGAAACGCGACACCACCAATTTTCTTCTATGTCTTGGAATGTGTCTGTGCGACATTGGCACTGGCGACCATTTGACAGCAACAATGACATTCCCTGAAAATGTTGAGCAAATTTATCGGCCTTGCTCTCATCAGAACCACATTCTGCGGATAAACTAAATATCCATGCCATTTTCATAGACTCCTATTGTGTGTATGCCACTAATCCACCTTTTCCCAATATTTTTGGGTCTTTGCCAATGCCGCTTCGTACCTTTCTAGAGCCATTGTAACTCTTGGCATGATGCTAACGTGGGTTGGGCTATCTTGGACAGCCTGTAAATCTCCTGCAATAATGCTGTCATCAATCTGCCACAAAGGAGCTTTGCCCATGCCGCCAAATTTTGGCTGTAACTGCTCACTTTTCACTCCTCACCCCCTCACGAACCAAAAAGCCTGTAAACTTGATTTTATAAGGTGGATTTGCTATTATTTGGCTCTTGCAAGCGATGCAAGCACTCCTGAACTGATAACACAGGTACCGATGAATTCAAAAACCCTTGATTATCTCGGGTCAAGATAGCATCAAGTCCTTGAGCTACAGCACAAGCAACCTGAATCCCATCCTCATAATCAGCCAAACCTGAACTAAACGCTACCTCTAGAACCTCCCGGTTTACAGGGCAGATTTCCATTGCTGTCAATGTCTCTGAAACTGCTTGCCGTGCTTGCTCAATACTGCGCGTGTGTCTTCGAGCAATGTAAAAAATGTCCGTGAGGGTTGTGGCTGTGACATACCCGACGATCTGACCGGAATCGATCGCCTGAAATAGTCGTTCTGCATCTTGGAAAAATAGCTCTCTCTGCAATAGAAAATCTAGGAGAACATTAGTATCAATTAAAACTCTCACTAAAGGTATTTCTCCAGCCGACGCTCTTCCAACATGGCAGCTACTTCTTGGTCGGTTGGTGCAAGTTGGTCTGTTTTGAGTAAGCCACGCATCCGTTGAATTGCACCAGCACGATCAGGTCTAGCAATTGGGGTACTCTGCAAGGACTCAATAATGGCGCTAACCAGCGCAAGTCGCTCGCTCGGTGATAGCTTAACCGCTTCTTCCTTTAGGTCTTGTAGTAACATAGACATTCCTTGGGGCTGAATATTCTGGAATTTCTTAAAAATAATTATAACCCTGATTTATGATCAGGGCTGTAGGGCGAGTTAGCAACAACGTAACCCGGGGAATATCAGGAAATTGATGGTGCGTTACACGAGAAAAAATTAGTTAATCAATAGGACTAGGTCATTGGCTCCTAAAAATTAGGATTTCTCTAACAGTTTGCGGTAGTCAAACACGCGAATGAGCGTCCCTTTTTTGGGTAAATCGGCGGCACGAATCCGTAATTTATTGTCCTCGATCAAACGGATATTTTTATCCTTGACTAACTTGAGAAACTCATCTACAGACACCAATTCACAGGCATTTTTATCGGCGGCACTGGTGAAGTATTGCGTCGGGACAGCTATTCGCGGTTGTAAAACTTCGATCGCCTGTTTTGCTTCTTGGGGATTATAATTTTTGGGACCACCTCCCACGGGAATAAAAGCTAAATCCGGCGAACCTAGGAGAATTCTTTGTTCTAATTCGAGCGGGGCGGCTGCCCCCCCTAAATGGACAATACTAATCCCTGCTTGGGTCCAACGCCAGGCCACATTCATGCCGAAACGTTGCCCCCCCATGCGATCGTGGGCGATACTAATACCCTGTAGTTTTAATTTACCCAGATCGTAGGCCCCCGGCTCAAACAAAATTTTCGGATTACCGGGTAAACCCTCGGCCGCCCCTTCATCCCACAGTTGACTACTAATTAAAACGATATCTGCTTCTACTTTTGGCAAAGGAAAACCCGCCGTACAACCAATTGCCCGGAAAGGATTAACTAGGACTCTTTGCCCTCCTCCGGTGAATAAAAAGCAACTATGACCCAACCATTGAACTAAGAGGGAATTATCGGGTTTTTGGGGGGAAGTGGGGTTAGTGGGTTTGGGTTTAGTTTCCGCTAAAACTGAGCCTACTGCCACGGTTAAGAAACTTGTCCCCACCGATAAGATAAAATCTCGCCTTTTCATAAATGTAGATGCAGAATTAATCAAGTTAAGGTTAATTTCAGGGGTTGGGGATTAGTAAACACTAGAGGGATCGGAGAAAGTTTCTTAAAAGTTCCTTGCCGGCAGTGGTTAAAATACTTTCGGGATGAAATTGTACCCCTTGAATCTGGGGGTAATCCCGATGACGGACTCCCATGACCGTACCATCTTCTACCCAGGCCGTGATCTCTAAATTATCCGGCATGGTGGAGCGATCGATCACTAAACTATGGTAACGGGTGGCAGTAAAAGGATTTTCTAAGCCTTGAAATACCCCTTCACTGTTGTGATAGATGGGGGAAGTTTTGCCGTGCATCAAGACCGGGGCCGAGACCACATCCCCTCCGAATACCTGACCGATACTTTGATGACCGAGACAGACACCCAAAATCGGCAAATGGGGGCCAAATTTGGCGATTAATTCCAGAGATATGCCCGCATCGACCGGACGACCAGGACCGGGGGAAATGACAATCCCATCCGGCCGCATTTGTTCGATTCTGTCCAGATCGATTTTATCATTACGATAGACCTCGATCGGTAAGGCGATCGGAAACTCGGAGGCTAATTCTCCCAAATACTGGACTAAATTGTAGGTAAAACTATCATAGTTATCGATGACGATTATCAAGAGTCTCTCTCCTTTCTCTAGCCTCGCTCAGTATTTTCATTCTACACCTCTGCTGTCTTGATCGAGATAGCCGGGGTGTAGGGGGTAGGCTATTTTTGAGCAGTCAGCTAAAATCTGCCCGGAATTGCTAATCACAGCCTAAACTATCTCTGGTGGCCACTCCCGTGACTGGATTAATGCCATCGGCCCGTTCACACATTAACTTGACCTGATAGTGATCAATTACGGCGTTAGTGAAATCGGCCCCGGTAATAATTGTGTCATAAAAACGGCTGCGAGTAGCGATCGCATCGGTAAAAATAGTATTAGTTAAATCGGCAAAATCGAGGGTAACTCTATCTACCAAAGAGGCGGTTAAATCGGCCCCTTTTAAGTTAGCTTTTAAGAGGACAGCCTCGGTGAGAATGCTATAGGATAAATCGGCCCCTTCTAGGTTAACTCCCCGCATTGCGGCAGCTGCGAAAACTCCTCCGCGCAAATCCTGATGGGAAAAATCCCGATCTTGCAGCTGGGCAAAACTATAGTTAATCGTTTTATCTTGGGCCAAAGCCACCGGACGGGCCGCGAAAAGTAGCCAAAGAATCGCCAGCAAAATAATTAAAACCAGACTGAAAAAATTTTTCAACATTGTTACTGTTGAGCGTCAAAAAACTGGGACACATCATCACCCACCCGAATAGTTAGGTCTGAGTCTAAAGCACCAGTGGAGGATGATTCTACTTTACCGATTCCCAATTGATTTTTCAAGAGGTTAGCGGACTGAACATCACCTTTTTGGGCAATAATTGCGGTGGTTTCTAGCTTTTGGGAGGAGTCATCGCTAATATAAACATTTGTGTAGCCCTGTTTGGCCAGATAATTGCGAGTACGACGGGCTAAACCTTTGGTATGGGTGGCATTTTGAATGGCAATCCGCAGACTATAAACGGAGGTTTCTCTCCCCCCATAGTTATCGGTAAAATTATTAGCCACAATGGTTCTAATTTCGCGACGGTTCAAAATCCAATAACTGCGACCATCGTATTCCTCGAGGTTATTAAACCGGCCGGGGAGTAGGATCATTCTTAAGTCATCCTGTTTAATTTCCCGGCCAAAATTAGCGATAGCCAGCATTTCCTCGACGCTTAAGTTCGTATCGATATATTGTTGTAAAACCTGTACTGCTTTCGGGAGACTGGGGAGAATTGTCGGACTAAAAATCTTTTGTTGGAGTGCTTTTAATAAAATTTGTTGTCTTTGTACGCGACCAATATCGCCGTATTGCGGGTTACGAAAACGGGCAAATTGTTCTGCTTGGTCGCCGTTGAGATTTTGCCAACCCTCTTGTAAATCAATTTCTAATTTTTGGGTGACATCTTTATGATACATTCGTTCGGGTACATAAACTTCTACACCCCCGACTAAATCGACTAATTCCTTGAAGGCATCGGTAGTCACCCGCACATAGCGATCAACGGTGACATCCCCTAAAGTATTACTGACCACTTCTGCCGCTAGAGTCGGTCCACCGTGAACGTTAGCATCGTTGATTTTAGTAAAACCATGGCCGGGGATTCTGACGCGGCTATCGCGAGGGATAGACAACATTCTCACGGTTTTATCGCTAGGATCGAAGCGCACTAGGAGCATGGTATCGCTGCGACCTTTAAATACATCGTCGCTGTTTTTGGCATCTAAAACTCGATCGATGCCCATAACTAAAATATTAACAGGACGAGAAAGCTGCTGATTGATTAAGCTATTCCAAGCTTGATCCTCAAGGATGTCTGTTTGGGTGGGAAAAGATGTTTTTTGGAAGATAGCCCCAATTGGTGCGGGTAAGGGACTAATTAAAGCGACGGTGGCCCCAACAGTGGCGGAAACTAGGGCGGTAAAACTGAGGGTTATTCCCCAAAATAAGCCCTTTTGTAGGGGAGATGCTTTTTTTAAACCGGACATGACTGAACTGACCACCGCGACGGTATTTTCTGAGTTTTGGCTGTATTCTTGCTTTTCAAACCGCCCCGAAACATTGGCCATGGACTAACCTCAACATCTGATTAAAAGCTTACTTTAAGTAGGGAGGAACAATTATTTGTAGGATGGGTTAGCGGTAGCGTAACCCATGCGGGCGTTGGGTTTCATACTTCAACCCAACCTACGTTCATCTTATATTTAATTCCACCCACCCAGGAGGTGACTGTTGATCGATAGAATCTATCTCTAGCCCAAAAGTTCCAGATATTGGCCACTCCCCTCTCGCCGGCTATTGTAACATATTGTTAAGGAACTGGCTATCCTAGACCTGTTGTAAAAATCAAAAATTGTTGTTAGGGTTAGGAGTTGGTGGCCAGTAGCCAGTAGTCAGGAGAATTAAAAACGAATAATAAACGATTAAATGCTCTATTCACCGATTGTATGCCATTTAATCCTTATTTTTGCCGTTTTTGAACCCTGAAAGGTTAATTATGCCATAGGTTTAATAATTTTTCAGGGATTCAGTTCGGTTATAGATTATCTTTATGGCCAAGAATTAAGGCTCTCTTAGGTTTGATGGGTAAAATGTATTCTAAGATACAGTCCTGCTGGCGAGCGAGTGGAAGGAACCACTCCAGACACAGAGGACACAAAGATTGATCGCTTCTATAGTAAGTTAAACTGCTCACACAAAGAATAAGAGAGCCGAATTAAGAGAGGTGGAAACTTGAAGATGACAGAACGAACTAAGGTTATTCTCCTCGTTGTTATCCCTTTGCTTTTGGCTAGTAATGCAGTTTTTTCTGTCAATAAATTCTGAGCTATTTTTTATGCAAATCATCTCCCTTCCCCCATCATCCACCCAGGAATATATCTGTATAAGAGACTTAAATCTCTACAATTCTCCCAGTTGTCAAGAGTTAGCTACCCAAGCACAACAGGGAAGACAATTAAAATTTATTTCCCTAGAAATTACCGAAAAAGGGCTACAAATTCAGCTAAGGGAAGATAATTATTTAGCTTGGTTATGCGGAGAAGATTTAGATGCAATTGCGGTGGCCACCACAGCTTATCAAAAAATTCCTCTAACTCGTTCCGACATAGAAAAACATATTCCTGAGATTATCACTTTTACTCAGGAAGCAATGAACCGTACCAATCATTATTTCTGGGGTGGAACCCTTGCACCTAATTACGATTGTTCAGGATTAATCCAGGCTGCTTTTGCCACTTTTGGTATTTGGTTGCCGAGGGATTCCTATCAACAGGAGGCTTTTTGTCAAAAAATAAACCGAGAGGAATTACTCCCAGGAGATTTAATTTTTTTTGGTGATAAAAGAGTTAATCATGTGGCGTTATATCTAGGTAATAATCAATATATACACAGTTCAGGAAAAGAAACAGGTAATAATGGTATCGCTATCAATCTACTCACCGATGATAGGGATAGCGTCAGTCGTTATTATTATCAAAAATTATGGAGTTTCGGTCGAGTTATGCACAATTAATCAGTTATCAGTTATCAGTTATCAGTTATCAGTTATGGGTTTACTGTTCACTGTTTACTGTTCACTGTTTACTCTCCCCCATAGATAATCATGTCAGAAAACATCTCCCTAAGCGGTCTATCAATTCGTCGTCACATAGGAGTATTGATGTTAACTATAGCAGTTATCATCATCGGTCTTTTTTTTCTAAATCGTTTACAAGTAGATTTGCTTCCTTCTATCACTTATCCTCGCATTAGTTTAAGGATGAATGTCCCGGGGGTTTCCCCGGAAGTTATTCTCGAAGAAGTAACTAAACCCCTAGAAGAAGGAATGAGTGCTACCGAGGGAGTAGTGCAAGTTTATTCAGAAACTCGCGAGGGAAGGATGCGAGTAGATTTATTTTTTCAACCGGGGGGAGATTTAAACGTTGCTTTAAATGAAGCTACCGAAAGTTTTAATCGTGTCCGACAAAATTTACCCGATATTATTGAGGAACCGCGCTTAAACAAATTTGAACCCTCTCGTTTACCCGTCTATGAATTTGCTCTCGTTTCTGATACCCTACCCCTAAAAGACTTAAGATTATTTGCTGATGAAGAATTAGGGAGAGAATTAGGGTTTGTGGGAGGAGTTGCAGTGGTGGACGTGATTGGGGGAGTTAGAGAAGAAATTCAAGTTAATATTGACCTGCAGCGATTACAATCTTTAGGAGTGGGATTAAATCAGGTTTTAGACACCCTAAAAAGACGCAATCAGGACATCTCTGGGGGCCGACTAGAGGGAGAAACCGGGGAACCTTTAACCCGTGCGGTGGGGAAATTTAAAAACGTAGCGGATATCCAAGATTTAGCACTGACCGATAGTAATAATCCCGAAGAAAAAATCTATCTGCGGGATGTGGCCAGAGTTATCGATGGGACAGAAGAACAAAGAATTTTTGTCACCCTAAATGGAAAAAATGCCGTCAGGGTTAGCGTCCAAAAACAACCGAATGCGAACACGATTGCTGTGGTAGAAGGGGTCAAAAAACGCATTGCCGAATTAAAAAAATCCGGGTTAATGACCGGGGGGATGCAAGTCGTCCCCACTACCGATGAGTCTGTATTTATCCAAAATGCGGTTAATAACGTGGTTTCGTCGGGACTAGCGGGGACAATTCTAGCAGGATTGACTGTATTCGTCTTTCTCGGTTCCCTGCGACAGACTTTTATCATTACCCTAGCGATTCCTCTTTCTACCCTCGTCGCAATTATCTGTATGAAGTTATTCGGGTTATCGATAAATGTGTTTAGTTTGGGAGGATTGGCCCTAGGGGTGGGTATCGTGGTGGATAATTCCATTGTCATGCTGGAAAATATTGCCCTCAAAGTTAATCAAAACCAAAATAAGCGAGATTTTTTAGAAATTGCCCGGAATAGCAGCCAAGAGGTAGAATCTGCTTTATTGGCCTCCACTGCGACTAATCTCGTCTCTATACTGCCATTTTTATTACTGGGTGGTTTTATTTCCCTGCTGTTTAACGAGATTATCCTCACTATCAGTTTTGCTGTGGCTGCTTCTCTGCTGTGTGCGTTAACCGTTGTTCCCATGTTAGCCAGTCGTTTGTTAAATATGCGGGTTTCTAGTGGTATTCAGCGATTTTGGCTCTTAAAAGTCTTTAGTCAACGTCTAGAAGGTTTAACCATCCTCTACGGTCGTTGTTTAGCTAAAATCATCCGCTACAGAATACCTGTTATCCTACTGGCCTTTTTAATTTTAGGGGGAAGTAGTTTTTATCTCTGGCAATATATCCCCCAAGAAGTCTTTAGTCGTATTCAAACCGGACAGGTGAACGTTTTTGCTCAATTTCCCCCGGGTACCAATTTAAATGCTAACCGTCAGGTGATGCGGGAAGTAGAAAAGATTTTATTATCACAACCAGAGACTAAGTACGTTTTTACTACCAGTGGCGGTTCTCTTTTTGGCACAACTACCAATGAAAATATTTTGCGTGCTTCTAGTACGATTAATCTCAAACAAGGCACTAATACAGAAGCATATATCGAACGCATGAGCAAAGCACTAGAGCAATTAAACCTCGTTAACGTGCGTTTGCGTCTCACTCCCGGTCAAGTGCGCGGTATTATTCTTAATAACTCTCCCTCCGTTGGTGCCGATGTGGATGTGATGTTACAGGGACGCGATGGGAAAACTTTAGAGCAAGCTGGTGAAGAAATCCTCAGTATTCTCGATGAAAAAGTCCCTAGTGCCCGTTTTCGTCCCGATGCTGACCCCAGACAACCGGAAATCCAGATTAAACCCGATTGGACCCGCTTAAATAGTTTGGGATTGAGTACCTTGGAAGTGGGACAAACGCTACGGACCGCTATTCAAGGATCGATCCCCACCCAACTGCAACGGGGAGAAAGATTAATCGATATCCGGGTGCAATTAGACCCCGACTCGCGGCAAAAAATTAGTGACATCTCACAAATACCTATTTTTGTCAATAGACAAGAAGACTTAAAATTAGCAGATATCGCCAGGATTGAAGGGGGAAAAACCCCAGCAGTCATCCAGAGAATTAATCAGCGTCAAGTTTTTATTATTATCGGCAGTTTAGTCGAGGGTGCGAAATTAAGTGACGCACTCGCGGGAGTACAATCGGTTTTAAATTCCACTCCCTTACCCGATGGTATCAGCATTTTACCCAGTGCTGCTGCCATGTCTAATCAAGAAATTCAGGGTTCTTTGGGTTTATTAGCGGGTTTATCGGTATTTTTAGTCTTTGTGGTCATGGCCGTCCAGTATAACTCACTCATAGACCCTTTGGTGATTATGTTAACCGTTCCTTTGGCCCTAGCGGGGGGAATTTTTGGACTATATTTGACCAAAACCCCGATTAATGCCATTGTCATCGTCGGGGTGGTGTTATTGGTGGGCATTGTGGTTAATAACGGGATTATTATGGTGGAATTGGCCAATCAATTGCGGCAAGAATTCGGTTTTACTCGACTACAAGCCATTTTAAAGGCCGCTCCCCAACGTTTACGACCGATTTTGATGACCACCGTGACCACGGTTTTAGGTTTATTTCCCCTCGCTTTAGGATTGGGAGAGGGGGGAGAATTCCTGCAACCTTTAGGAATTGTCGTTTTTTCGGGTTTGTCTTTAGCAACTCTGTTAACTCTGTTTATTATTCCCTGTTTTTACGTTTTATTCTCTAGAAAGTAATCTTCTTGCACAGTGGGAAGTGGGGAAGTGGGGAAGTGGGGAAGTGGGGAAGTGGGGAAGTGGGGAGGTGGGGAGGTGGGGAAGTGGGGAGGTGGGGAAGTGGGGAAGTGGGGAGGTGGGGAAGTGGGGAAGTGGGGAAGTGGGGGAATTTCAACTAAAACCCTAACACCCCAAAACCCCAAAACCCTATCACCCTATCTCCCGACTCCTGACTTCTAACCCAATGTTGGTCAAAGATAAGCAAAAATTATCTACTGACTCCAAAAACTTGAGAATATTTAAATTAACATTCCGTAATATTTATAAATTCTTAAGAATTAATTGAGAAAGATTTTTATTTAACAACGATGTTCCAATGGTAACAGCGATTTGATAGAATTTCATAATGGGTTATCTTGTGCTTTTTTGGGCAGCAACGGTTGAAACCCTTGCCACACCTAGAAGTTGATCCTAATTAAGACGGGTAAATGAGTCAATTTCACCCATAACGATGATCTTGTTTTTGTGTAGTTTTATTGCAAAAAAAAAGTTTTTTTGACAAAAAGCACAAAGTATGATAGTAACCCAACGTATTTCTGGCTGCCAGTAGTTATTGCAGAGTGGGAGTTGGGGAGTATTTTCAGTGATCAGTAAACAGTGAACTGATAACTCACATCTGATAACTGATAACTGATAACTGATAACTGATAACTGATAACTGACTTCTAACCCGACAAAAAACCTATTCAGCAGACCCTAAGTTAAATAAGCGATAGTTACCCCCGAACCGCCCTCATTTTGGGGTGCTAATTGAAAGCGTTTTACCTGGGGATGACGGGATAGGAAATCGTGAACACCTTGACGCAATTTCCCCGTACCTTTACCGTGAATAATCCATAATATACCCGATGGGGTGGCTCTGACGATCGCCTGTTCGATATCCGTTTCTGACTCTGCCACCCTGGAACCGCGAATATCGACAGTATTATTAGCAGTACGAATTAAAGGGGTCTCCTGGGGTTTTGTGGGAGTTTGGGGCAAATTTTTGGCAGTTTTTGGCGCAGTTTCCACTTTTTGACCATCCAAAGACTCAATCTGATCTAAGGGTAGGGTCATCTTCATCATCCCGAAACGCAGGGAAATCTCCTCTGATTCTGGTGAAATTGCTAAAACTTCGGCAGTTTGTCCCAAATTGGGCAAGCGTACCCTTTCCCCCACTTGCGGACGATAATTAACCTTAGTTTTTTCCGTTTTTGGTAATAACCTTTCTGCGATCGCAGTTAACTCCTCTGTGGCTTTTTGGGCATCTTTACCGGTTTTTGTTCCCGCTTGCAATCGGCGAATAACGTCATTAATCTCTGCTTTTGCCGATAGTAAAGCCTTTTGTATCTCCTGCTCCTGATAACGCTTTAATTCTCGCTCTCTCTCCTGTAGAGAATTGGCCCGCGTGGAAACTTCTGTATAAAATTTCTCCGTTTGTTGCAGTAATTGACTAGCTTCCTTAGCTTTTGACTCCTGTTCTCGTCTTTGCGCTTCCAAACCAGCAATTACTTGATTTATCTCCTCCGATAACCCCCCCAGATGATTTCTCGCTTCGGCCACAATTTCGGGACTTAATCCCAAACGCTGGGCAATAGTTAAAGCATTAGAACGCCCCGGAATGCCCCATAATAGTCGATAAGTGGGGGAAAGAGTGCGATCATCAAACTCTACCGAGGCATTTTCAAAGCGAGAATCTCGATACTTTAACGCTTTTAATTCCCCGTAGTGAGTGGTAGCCACCGTCAGTAAACTATGATCGGCGAGGTATTGTAAAATAGCGATCGCTAAAGGACTTCCCTCGGCCGGATCCGTACCTGCTCCCACCTCATCGAGTAAAACCAAGCAACGAGAATTTAAAGCCGCTAAAATGCGAACAATCCGGCGAATATGACCCGAAAAAGTCGATAAACTCTGTTGTAAAGACTGTTCATCCCCGATATCGGCTAAAACGTGATCGAACCAGGGTATCTCTACCGGTTCCCGCGCTGGAATAAACAAGCCCGCTTTCGCCATTAAAGCCGCTAATCCGAGGGTTTTTAAAGTAACGGTTTTTCCGCCGGTATTTGGTCCGGTGATGGCAACAACGCGAATTTCTGGGCTAATCTGCACATTTATCGGTACCACCTCCCCCCCCTGTTCGTGGTGTTTTTGCCACCAGAGCAAAGGATGACGCAAATTCCGTAAAGTAATCGTTTCCGAACCATCGATAAAGTGGGGGGGATTACCCTCTAACCATAAACTGTAACGGGCCCTAGCGGTGGCCAGATCGAGCCTAGTAGCGATCGCTAGTAAATATTCTAAGTCGTCAAAGGCTTCGGCGATTGTATTACTTAACTGCCGCAGGATTTTTTCTTCTTCGATTTGTTCCTGACGACGATATTGCCGCAGTTGATTGCCTTGGTCAACGATAGAGTGAGGTTCAATGTAAAAAGTCGCCCCTGTGCTGGAAGTATCGTGAATTATCCCCGGTATTTGCTCTTTTTGCGCTGCTTTGACGGGAATCACCCAGCGGTCGCTTCTTTGGGTAATGACCGCTTCTTGGATAGCACCGCCCTGTTTTTGCATGATATCCTGCAATTTGCGGTAAATTCGCTCTTTAATCACCTTCATTTGTCCCCGAATTTCCCGTAATTGGGGACTAGCGCGATCGGATATCCGGCCATCTTCATCGATACAACGGTGTATTTCCTGTTCTATCTCTGGATAGGTGCGAATTTCGGCTACTAACTCTTTTAAAACTGGTATATCTTCCTGTTCGTCAATTAAACGCCGTAAACGTCGCACTCCGGCCAAAGTCGTGGCAATATTTAAAAGTTCCTGTCCCGATAATAACCCCCCCAGATGCGCCCTTTCTAGGGCATCACCGATGTCGGTAATCCCATCAAAGGAAAGACGACTATCTAATTTTTGTTCTAAGCTATAAACTTCTTTGGTTTGGCAGAGTAGGTTTAAACTTTCCTCTTTGCTTTCTGGTAACGGCAATTGACGAATCGCGATCGCACCGAGTTTAGTCGCTGCAAAAGTAGCTAGGTGTTGACATAGCCGCGGCCATTCCAATAATTCTAGGGTTTCGTCTTGAATCAATTTTGTAGTTTTTTATAATACGCTTTGTATTTCTAGTCTAACCAGATTTGGTCTGATTTTTACAGGAGTGGGGTGTGGGGTGTGGGGTGTGGGGTGTGGGGAGATGGGGGGATTTCAACTAATACCCCAAAACCCTAACCCCCTAAAACCCTAACACCCAACCCCTAATCTGTATCTAAATTCCTTTCTGGAGAGAGAATTGCACCTGTTTAAATTCTTGTTTTAAACGTTGTTTGAGTTTGTCGGGGATGGGACGGGAACCGTAGGCGGTATAATAACCAGCTAGAGAGTTTAAGGCTGTTTGCATAGTAGTGAAAGAACGCAAACCCCCGGATTTTTTATCTCGTCGGTAGAGGGAGATGTAATCGTTGATTTGTTCCTTTGCTTGCGACTCAACTGCCGCTTTATTCGGGTCATCTTTGACTAAATCAAGGGCTGTGGTTAAAGTTTCAATCACCGTCAGGGTATCCTGTCCATAATTGCCGGTTAACCGCGAACTACTAGAACAACCCATCAATCCGATGACCAGGACGAGAACCAAAGCTAATAAGCGAGAAATGTAAGGTTTTAGAGACATATTTTCAACACCATAAGTTAATCCCAAGTCACCTTATCCTATCAGGAAACCGTGACCAGTTCCCCAGGAGAGTTAACTGGCTGCAAAAATCAGGGGTCAACTGGGGGTAAATAGCCAAAATATAGGCTTTTTGGGCGGTAAAAGCCCTATTTTTGCCTAAAATTTCGATTAGTCAGGGGTCAACTGGGGGTAAATAGCCAAAATATAGGCTTTTTGGGCGGTAAAAGCCCTATTTTTGCCTAAAATTTCGATGCCATCAACCCGGAGTGAGTTGATTCTGGACTAATTCCAGCTGCGATAAAAATTCTTCGTTGCTTTCGTCCGGTTTCGAAAGAAAGAAAGTTACATTTTGTCATCTTTAGACCGCTCAAGCTGGAACTAGGGTGAAATGGGCAGTTTGACGGTAAAGCTTGTTCCCTTATCCACTTGGCTATCTAGGGCGATTTCGCCGCGGTGGAGTTCGACGCATTTTTTAACCACTGCTAACCCCAATCCCGTGCCGATAATATTTTCCACATTCTGACCCCGATAAAAGGGTTCATAGATCTTACCTCTATCTTCCTCGGCAATGCCGATCCCGTGATCCCGGACTTGAAAAACAATGCGATCGCTATCTTTCCACAAAATCAAACTAATCCCTGCTCCCGTGGGGGAATATTTAATCGCATTTAAGAGTAAATTACTTAAAATCGAGTAGAGCAGTTTCTCATCTAGATAGGGACGAATCATCAATCCCTGACTGACAAATTTAATCGGTGTATTATTTTTATTTATAAATTGAAAATCCTCGACTAAATTTAAACAAAAAGCTTCAATATCGAGCGGCTCTAGTTGACATCTTAGATTCCCAGATTCTGCCCTTGTTAAAATCAAAATATCTGTCAAGAATTGATTCATTAGCTTGACAGAAGACTGGATTCTATATAAGTTTTTTCTGCTCGACTGATCTGCATCTTTTAAGCCATTTTCTAATAACTGCGAAGCGGAAAGAATCACGGTTAAAGGGGTTCGGAACTCATGGGATATCATGGAAAAAAGCTGAATTTTTAGATCGGAAATTTCTTTTTCTTGTAGTAATAATTGGTGAATTTTCTCACTTTTTTGTCGCCGTTTCTCTTGCCAAAAAACTAAGAAATAAACTCCGCAAATAATCCCAAAGCTAGTAAAAGTTCCCAGTAAACCCAACAGAGAATTTTCGCGAATACTATCCCTAGAACTAGCGATGCTACTTCTTAAATTCCTTTTCTGACTAGCTTGTAAATAGGTAAGAAGATTTTGAAACTTATCCCGGATATCGACACTTTTAACCGTGATTGCATCTTGAGAAATATCATCAGATTGATCAGATTTATAGGTAGCGATCGATTGATTAAATAGAGCAATTCGCCGATACATTAAATCCCCGATCTGAGTCACCATTTCGCGCTCAAAATCCGTGCCGTTTTCTAATTGTTTAGCCAAGAGTTGCCAGTTAGATTGCATCAAAGCGATCGCCCGACGATGACGGCCCAATTCACTAGGGCTGCCAGTTTTGATATAACCCCGTCTTCCCGATTCGGCCACCGCCATGTTAGCGTAAAGATTAGCGAGATTATCGATAATCTCGTAGGTAACTTCCACCTCAGCAGCGCGCTGACGCAGGGCGAGGGTATTGCGATAGGAAACTAGGCTAATAGTTCCCATCAGTAAGACAGTTAGCCCGAAACCTCCCGCGATCCATTTTCCTTGTTTGAGCCAATTCATCAGGAGTTAACCGACGCTATTTCCAGCTTACTCCATCTCTAGACCATGCGAATTTTAGTAGTAGAAGATGATATGCAACTAGCCGAGATTTTGCGAGAGGCCTTGAGCGAGCGACAATACGTTGTCGATGTGGCTAGAGACGGAGAAGAAGGCTGGAATTGGCTAGAATTAGGCAAATATGATCTTTTAGTTCTCGATGTCACCCTGCCAAAATTGAGCGGAACTTTGCTCTGTCAACGTCTGCGACGAGCGGAATCCCATCATCCCGTCTCTGCTAATGCCACCGTTCCCGTCCTATTATTAACCGCAAGGGATACGGTAATCGATAAAATCGACGGATTAGACGCAGGGGCCGATGATTATGTCACTAAACCCTTCGATTTGGGCGAATTAATGGCGCGGATTCGGGCCTTGATCCGACGTGGCAGCAGTACCAGCAGTGTTTTATTATCTTGGGGGGGTTTGCAGTTAAATCCCAGTACCCACGAGGCCAGTTATAACGGTCAACTTCTTTCCCTCACCCCCAAGGAATTCGCTCTCTTAGAATTACTTGTTACCCATGGGCGCCGGGTCTTAAGTCGATCGGGTATTATTGAGCGAGTTTGGTCTTTGGACGATTCTCCAGCCGAGGAAACCGTTACTTCCCATATTCGCGGTCTTCGTCACAAGCTAAAATCCCTCGGCGCGCCGGAAGACTTTATTGAAACCGTTCACGGTCTTGGTTATCGTTTAAAGTAATATCTGCCTTGGGACAGTGGACAAAATCATTTCTGCACGAAATCTGCACGAAGTTTGCAGAGGGTTTCCATAATCACCCGTTAAATTAGAGAGTTAGACAGGTGCAGGGCTTCTAGACAATCAGAGCGGTCAAACCTGTGACTCTCCTCTCCTAAACGGGGCTGCTTGACATGATTTACACGCGATTTGACTATCACGGTTGGCAGATTGAATTGATCCTAGAAATGCAGGGTTATTCTTTTCAATGTTGGCGAGTGGATGGCAGCGAAGGAATTAGCGATTGCCTAGTTTATGCCACCTCTGAACAAGCTTTAGCGGCTGCCCGACACCGGGCTGATCTAGAGTCCGCTTGTCTTGCTCTACTGCGATTTCTCAATGATATCGGCGGCCGGAATTATTACCTCACCCGCGATGATCGCGATGCTCTTAGCCAGTCAATTTTAGAATACGCCCGTCTGGGTGGTGTTTCCTAATTTCTTCCCCGGAAGTTTTCCCCCCATTGAGAATCATTCTCGCTCCGATTTATTTATTTTCCGGTCACTTTCGGTAATAGAATCGTGACAGTGATTCCATTACAGGAGATACTAGCAATTTCGATCGAGCTACCGTGTAGTTCCACGCATTTCTGCACCACCACCAAACCCAACCCTGTCCCAGCGATGTGACGGACATTTTTATATAACTGTTTTTGATCTTCTCTGCTTGGATAAATTGCGATAAAATTAACGATCATAACGATCAATAAAAAAATTTTATGGTTGTCACTGTTAATAATTCCCTGACCCTAAGGGAATTTCTACAATTACCAGAAACTAAACCCCCCAAGGAATTTATTGACGGTCAAATTATTCCTAAACCGATGCCCCAAGGTAAACATAGCACTATTCAAGGTGATTTAGTTCCAGCTATTAACGCCAGTCTAAAACCCCAACGAATTGCCCGTGCCTATCCTGAATTGCGTTGTAGTTTTGGCAGTCGTTCTCTAGTTCCTGATGTTTCAGTTTTTCTCTGGGAAAATATTCCCCGCGATGCCGAGGGAAAAGTATTAAATAATTTTGCGATCGCTCCTGAATGGTTGATTGAAATTCTCTCTCCCGATCAAAATCAGACTAAATCAGTTATCAGTTATCAGTTATCAGTTATCAGATGTAAGTTTTAAGTTAAAACTCTTCTAGAGTAGTTATGATATATTAGCAAAAAATAATCGACGCAAGCTTTGCCAAGTAAGGCTCACCAGAATTTAAAAAAGCAATTTTAATAAAAAAAGCTTTTTGCTTTGTTGGATTCCAGGCTATTTAAGGCTTTAGGCTCATTTAAACTACTAATTTGCTATAAGCAGTCTAGGAGAGCCTAAGTTAATTAATTAGGGAGGCACAATTATTTGTAGGATGGGTTAGCGGTAGCGTAACCCATGCGGGGGTTGGGTTTCATACTTCAACCCAACCTACGTTCATCTTATATTTAATTCCACCCACCTACTTACTGATCACTGATTACTGATTACTGTTTAGGTGACACTTTGAAACAATTGGGACCAATCGAGATTGGGAGCATCTGAGGGAGCAACAATTTCGAGAATTTTATTGTTAGCGGCGGGATAAAATAGGGATTCTACGCAAACGGAAGCCACTTTTGTGCGGGGAATATTGCCCTCAGAAAGGGTATCGGCGGATGACATTTTAATGGCATTAAGATTATCATCGTTTTTAAGGCCCCCGGGGCGCACAATCGTGTAGGTTAAGCCACTATTGATTAAATAGTCCTCCGCTTGTTTTTTCCAGAATAAAATTAACCAAAAGAGATTAAGGGGATGGAAAAAGTTCGATACACAGAGGGAAGTAACCAAAACAAAATGCTCAATTCCTTTCTTTTTAGCGGCATCGATGAGATTTTTAGTTCCCAAGTAGTCCACTAACAAAGGTTCCGTGGGATTAAAACTCGGTCTGGCTCCCGTGGCGCATAACAAAACGCTACAATCAGCGATGAGTGCCTCTAACTTATCGGCCTGTTGCACATCTCCGACGACGATTTCCACCCCTGCGGGCAAAATTTCCGCCGCTTTCTCGCGGTTTCTCACCAAAGCGCGCACGGGAATCTGACGTTCGACTAATTGGGCAACGATTCGCCGTCCCGTTTCCCCCGTGGCTCCTGCTACAAATGCTTTCATCGCTTCTTGACCTAATAGTTTTTAACAATACGTTACACTAATCTCAATTCTACAAATTTCCCTGATCCTTTGGCAGTTAATCCCCAACTGTTTCTAGTACTATCATTTGCCCAGTTTATAAGTCATGCAGCGTCCCCCCATTAACTCCCTAGCTCGCGAATCTGTAGAAGTCAAAGAAGACAATCAATTTCTCGGTTTTCAAACCCATTTTGCCGGATGTATGGATATGTATAGCAATCAGGAGACGGTTGCCGATTATCTGGGCGCTCACGAAGGTTGGTTTTGTCGTTGTGCCGAACCGATGAAAACTCTGCCCTTCGGTGACAATGGTTATATTATCACCATCGGTAAATATGGTGCTTTTGGCTATGAACTGGAGCCGAAAATCGCTGTGGTTCTAGAGCTGCCCGTCAATGGAGTCTATCATACTCGTAGTGTTCCCATTCCCGATCAACCGTTTTTGGGCTATCTAGTGGATTATCAGGCAATTATGAAACTAGAGGAAATGCCGCTATCTTCTCCTAGTCAGGAAATTGAGGCAATTTTTCGGCAACGAGGACGGGATATTCCGGCGGTTATCACCCAAGTCACCTGGGAACTGCGTATGGATGTTATGGTTAAGTTTCCCAAGTTTATTTATAAAATTCCCCGTCCCATTCTCCAAAAAACCGGTGATAAACTATTGACGCAAATTGTTCGCCAAGTTTCCCCCCGCTTAACCTACAAAGTTCAAGAGGATTTTCACTCTAGCTTCAATTTACCCCTACCCCCTGCCTCCAGTCGTCTTTTCTATCGTCTCGACTCCTGTGAGGGTGGGTTGCTTGCCTAGGGTTTGGGGAGTCTGTCAACAGTAATCAGTAGAGCTTGCTGATGGGAAAGCAAGGAAAAATAAAGATTTGCTAACGGTGCTGGTCAGTCTAAGCTAGAATTATTAAGAAATGTTTACTTGTAAAAATAAACCTAAGACTACTTCAATATTTTATGTCTCTGCCTATCCGTAACGTTGCTATCATTGCTCACGTTGACCACGGGAAAACCACCCTCGTCGATGCACTCCTCAAACAGTCGGGGATCTTTCGAGAAGGGGAAGATGTACCCACCTGCGTCATGGATTCCAATGACCTCGAAAGAGAACGCGGTATCACCATTCTGGCCAAAAACACCGCTGTTCGTTACCAAGACACCCTGATTAACATCGTCGATACTCCCGGTCACGCCGACTTTGGTGGCGAAGTGGAACGGGTTTTAGGTATGGTGGACGGTTGTATCCTGATTGTCGATGCTAACGAGGGGCCGATGCCCCAAACCCGTTTTGTGCTGAAAAAAGCCCTAGAAAAGGGATTAAGACCGATTGTCGTGGTCAATAAAATCGATCGCCCTAACGTCGATCCTAACCTAGCCGTGGACAAAGTTTTCGACCTGTTTGTGGAACTGGGCGCCGATGACGACCAATGTGATTTTACTACTCTGTTCGCTTCCGGGATGCAAGGATTCGCCAAAGAAAGCCTCGAAGACGAAGACAAAGATATGCAGCCCCTGTTTGAGGCGATTTTACACCACGTTCCACCACCGGCCGGGGACGTTAACAAACCCCTACAGTTGCAAGTAACCACCCTCGATTACTCGGAATACTTAGGACGCATCGTTATCGGCCGCATCCATAACGGCGTAATTAAAGCCGGTCAACAGGCAGCTTTAGTAAAGGATACGGGCGCGGTTGTCAAGGGTAAAATAACAAAACTTCTTGGTTTTGAGGGCCTCAAACGGGTGGAACTAAACGAGGCCAGCGCCGGTAATATCGTTGCTGTGGCCGGTTTTGCCGACGCTAACATCGGGGAAACGGTAACTTTAGCCGATGACCCGCAAGCTTTACCCCTAATTAAAGTCGATGAACCGACCCTACAAATGACCTTCTCGGTTAACGATTCTCCCTTTGCTGGTCAGGAAGGCACTTTTGTCACCTCGCGGCAAATTCGCGATCGTCTGATGCGAGAATTAGAAACTAACGTCGCTCTGCGGGTGGAAGAAAGTGATTCTGCCGAGAAATTCCTGGTTTCGGGCCGGGGAGAACTGCATTTAGGCATTCTCATCGAAACCATGCGTCGGGAAGGCTACGAATTCCAAGTATCCCAGCCGCAGGTTATCTATCGGGAAATTAACGGTCAACCCTGCGAACCCTACGAATACCTCGTTTTAGATGTACCCGAAGAAGCGGTGGGTTCCAGTATCGAACGTCTCGGCCAACGGAAAGGGGAAATGCAGGATATGCAGACGGGCAGCAATGGCCGTACTCAATTGGAATTCGTGATTCCGGCCCGAGGTTTAATCGGTTTCCGGGGCGAATTTATCCGTCTGAGTCGCGGTGAGGGGATTATGAACCATAGTTTTCTCGAATATCGTCCTTTCTCCGGGGAATTAGCCACCCGTTACAATGGCGTGATTACTGCCTTTGAGGAAGGAGTCGCCACTTTCTACGCCCTCAAAAACGCCGAGGACCGGGGGGTATTCTTTATTACTCCGGGGACAAAAGTGTATAAAAACATGATTATCGGCGAAAGCAACCGACCCCAGGACGTGGAGATCAATATCTGCAAAACTAAACAGTTAACTAACCATCGTTCCGCCACCGGGGATGAATTGGTTCAGTTACAATCCCCCGTGGATATGAGTCTCGAACGCGCCCTCGAATACATCGGACCAGATGAGTTGGTAGAAATTACCCCGAAATCGATCCGTCTGCGTAAATTACCGGTGAAAAAGTTAGCCAAACGTTAATCGGTTTTGACAAAATCTGGCGGCAATTTTGCCATGGCCGTTGCTGCCCCTTTTAGCAGCAATGGCTCGAAGATGATCGGTAATTGGTTATGATTGAGATCTAACAAAGAAATCCACTCAGATTTTCAACAAAACTGAGATGATAGAAAAAAGTGCCTTGAGTTTGAGGGTAAAGAATCTGCTGTGAGCTATTCTGCTACTTTGATGCGACATCCGATGTTTCCCGCCGCGTCGGACAGCAATCGTCTTCGTCTCTTTTCGGGATCCGCTAATGTACCTCTCGCCCAAGAGGTGGCCCGTTATCTGGGTATGGATGTGGGGCCGATGATTCGTAAACGTTTCGCCGATGGTGAATTGTACATCCAGATTCAGGAATCGATCCGCGGCTGTGATGTCTATTTAATTCAACCCTGTTGCAATCCCGTCAACGATCATTTGATGGAATTGTTGATCATGATTGATGCCTGTCGTCGTGCTTCTGCCCGACAAATTACCGCCGTAATTCCCTATTATGGTTATGCTCGCGCCGATCGCAAAACCGCTGGCCGGGAATCGATCGCCGCTAAACTGGTGGCTAATCTGATCACGGAAGCGGGGGCAAGTCGCGTGTTGGCCATGGATTTGCATTCGGCCCAAATTCAAGGTTATTTCGATATTCCCTTCGATCACGTTTATGGTTCCCCAGTGGTGGTGGACTATCTTCTCAGTAAAAAATTACCCGATATCGTCGTGGTTTCTCCCGATGTGGGTGGGGTGGCTAGGGCGCGGGCTTTTGCCAAAAAACTCAATGATGCGCCCCTAGCAATTATTGATAAACGCCGGCAAACCCATAATGTGGCGGAAGTGATGAACTTGATCGGCGATGTTAAGGATAAAACGGCGGTTTTAGTCGATGATATGATCGATACGGCCGGTACGATCGCTCAAGGGGCGCAGTTACTGAAAGCCAAGGGGGCGCGACAGGTTTATGCTTGTGCCACCCATCCGGTTTTTTCTGGCCCTGCGATCGAGCGTTTATCCAGTGGTATAGTCGAGGAAGTGATCGTTACTAACACGATTCCCGTCCCGCAAGAACATTTTTTCCCGCAACTGAAAGTCTTGCCGGTTGCTCCGATTCTGGGTGAGGCAATATGGCGCATCCATGAGGACAATTCCGTGAGTAATATGTTCAAATAGATGCTCGAATCCCCCTAGTTTTAGGGGGAATTTTTATATTGATTTTCTTGACGTTAATTCTGATTTGTGGCAGCGTCGGGGTTGTCAAGTCCTCCCAGACGATTGAAGGGCCAAAAACGCACCACGGCGCGACCGATTAAGTTTTCCCGAGGAACGAAGCCCCAAGCGTGGGAATCATAACTATTATTGCGATTATCGCCCAAAACCAAATATTGATCGGGGGGAACTGTCACCGGTCCGAAAGTATAATTAGGTTCTTCGGCGATATACTTTTCCGCTAAAACTTTACCGTTGACGTGAACTAGACCGTTTTTGACTTCCACCTTATCCCCCGGCAGTCCAATCACCCGTTTAATAAAAGCATCCTGAAAATTTTGAGCTTTCAGGGCGGCTGTCGGACTAAAAACCACGATATCACCCCGTTCTGGCTTATGAAAATGATAGCTAACTTTCTCGATAATTAGGCGATCGTTAATCTGGAGAGTGGGTTCCATGGAAGAAGAGGGAATATAACGGGCCTCGGCCACAAAAGTGCGGATGCCAAAGGCCAAAATTCCAGCCGTGACAATGGTTTTAACTGCTTCTAGCCAAGGATTTTCTTGGGGGACGGGAGGAGGAGAAGGTTTTTCGGATTTATGGTTCAAGCTTTCAGCCATAGAATTTTAACTTTTGAGAAGAATTAAGCTAATGCGCTCTTTAATGTTCTAGTTTAGTGATATTAACACCGTAGATATTATTTTAAGACAATCTCCCTACATCTACCAGATCACTGTTAATTTGTCAAGGCCGCATTCTGCTGCCGGAAGGGGAATTTCCTCGGGGGTAGAAAAAGGTAAGATTAGTCTATCAAAAAGAAGAGTTTTTCGCCGCTATTAAAGAAAAAACTTGAGAATTCGAGGATTAGACTGCTATCTCCCTTAAAAGTCTCTTCTCCGTCACTACTTGGACCTATGTTTGCACAAATTCCCGAACGATCGATTGGAAACTTGGATATTATTTTAGCAAAACGACTTGACTCAGATTTATGTTTGCACAAATTCCCGAACGCTCGATGCACTATCTGCGATGGGTTCTGACCATCGCTTGGTTAATTCTGATATTTTCTCTATTTTTTGACCCTATTTCGGCAAAATTAACCTATTCTAATAATCTTGCTAGTCCCCTGAGAGTTGCTCGCGATGTGTGCATTAAAGTCCAGGGAGTTTGCCTACCCCAATCCTCCTATCAGTTAGGTGCGCCGATTTTTTGGGGAATAGTGGTTCCTAGTGGCATTTTTATCTTATTAGTATTCGGTCACGAACTCTGGCGGCGTATTTGTCCTTTATCCTTTCTTTCTCAAATACCACGCGCCTTGGGTAAACAGCGTCAGAAAAAACAGACCGATAAATCGGGAAAAGTCCGATCTGAAATCTATAAAGTGCCGAAAAACTCGTGGTTAGCTCGGAATTATCTCTATCTACAATTCAGTCTGTTATTTTTGGGTTTATGCGGACGGATTCTTTTTTATAATTCCGATCGCTTAGTCTTGGGTAGCTTTTTAATCTTTACTATTCTAGTGGCGATCTTTGTGGGTTATTGGTATGGGGGCAAATCTTGGTGTAACTATTTCTGTCCCATGAGTCCAGTGGAAAGGATTTACGGTGAACCGAGGGGTTTACTAAATAGTACCGCTCACGAAGACAGTCGCGGTGGGATTACTCAATCTATGTGTCGTATTGTCCGGGAAGATGGTAGCGAACAAAGTGCCTGTGTTGCCTGTCAGAGTCCCTGTATCGATATCGATGCGGAAAGATCCTATTGGGATGGGATTACTAACAGAGATCGCCAATGGCTTTATTACGGTTATTTTGGCTTAGTTTTTGGCTATGCTATCTATTATTATCTCTATGCTGGCAATTGGGACTATTATTTCTCTGGAGCTTGGGCGCACGAAGAAAATCAACTAGAATCCCTCTTTCAACCGGGTTTTTATCTTGCTGGTCAGGCAATTGCGATTCCGAAGCTGGTAGCTGTTTCCTTAACTTTGGCAATCTGCACTTTTTTGGGTTACTTTCTCGGTAAAAAAGTTGAAAATGCCTATAAAGTCTATAGAATCCGCAAAAAGTCGCCCTTACCGACCGAAATTATCCGTCACCGCGTCTTTACTGTCGGAACTTTTCTGATTTTCAATTTCTTCTTTATTTTCGCTGGTCGTCCTTTTATTAATCTTTTGCCAAAATTTTGGTATTATTTCGCTGATATTTTACCGGCTGTTTTGAGTAGTTTATGGTTATATCGCACCTGGACAAGGGATCCCGACCGTTACCAACGAGAAGGACTAGCGGGAAGATTGCGTAAACAGTTGGGTAAACTGGGTCTCGATACTGCTAAATATCTCGATCGGCGATCGCTGGAAGCTTTGGATGCGGATGAGGTGTATGTGTTAGCCAAGATACTGCCGGATTTCACACACCAGAAGTGTTTAAAAGCCTATAAAGCCTTGTTAAAAGAGGCTTTGGAGGAGGGATATACTGACTTCGGCCACAGCCTCGAAATCCTAGAACAAATGCGCTTAGAGTTGACGATTACCGAGGCCGAACATCAGGCAATTCTAACGGAGTTGGGTGTGGAATCGGCCGAACTTCTCGATCCGGACAAGCAGTATAGTCGCGAGGATTGGTTGCGTTTGCAGAGTTACCGCGATGCTTTGTTGGAAAGTTTGTTGGTGACTTGGAAAAAAGACCCCGATCGCCAGGTGGGATCGGAATTGCTGGAAGTGTTAACCGGTAAGAGTTCCAGGGAGGCGATCGAGCATTTATTGACGGAATTGCCGGCCGCAGAAACGGAAACTGTCGAGTCTTTGCGTCGCCAGTACGGAGTTACTGGTCAGGAGGAGGAAACGATTCTCCATCGTCCTCTGGCCCGTCAATTATGGCGAAATATCGCCCGCGCTTTTCAGGTCTTTGATCGTCTATCTTTTAGTAGTGACAGCGATCGTGATCAACAGGAAAGAATTTTATTGGAAAGATTCCAGCTATTTGATAGTGATGGTTCGGGACAAATTAGCCTTGAGGAGTTAAAAGCTTATCTTCAGGCGATCGAACCAGGGGTGACAGACAAGGAAATCGAAGCTATGTTACAGCAGGCCGATACTGGTCGCGATCATCAGATTAGTTTTCAGGAATTTCGCGATCTACTGCACCAATTCCACAAATAAACTGTCTTCAGTTAAGGAGTCTTTATTTTCCCTGACTCCTTTAATTCTCTCAAAAAATAGCTGTTCGCAGGCAGGCACGGATTACCATTATACTAGAAAGTATAAGTCAAGTTGAGGGATTTTGTCAAGCTTTTTTAAGAAAAAATTTCGAGGTTTTGCTGAACTGTATGAGGGTAAATCCGATAGGGACTATAGAGAGGGAGATTTAATGGCAAAATGTAGTATATTTGTTTTTATTTCAGTTATGGTTTCTGGAAATCGCTGATTGTTAAAATTGATCTGCTCGGAATATAGATGATAGGCTGTATTGTAAAAGTTACCTAAAATGTCGGATGAATGCCCCCGCTAGATTTTTCGACAAGATAAGTAGTCGTGCAAAATTAATTTCCTAGTCGAGACAGGAGACAGGAGACTCCGAGACAGGAGACGGGAGACGGGAGAAGGGAGACAGCTATTAGGGATCGGATTTGAGTTTTCAGTTCACTGTTTCCTCACACCAGAAGTCTGACGGAGTAGTGGCTTAGATGTGTAATTAATTTTGCTTAGGTACTTACTCACCTTTGCGGGGGATGAAATCCGACCAGGATATTAACTGCGAAGCACGATTTTAATACTACCATCTGTGGGTAAACTGTGTTATAATTAAACTATCCAATGGTCGAGGATTAATCAATGCTAGTCGTAGAAGCCAAGTTAAAAAACGGGACACCAGAACAATACCAAAAACTTGATGAAGCTATTAGAACTTCTCAGTTTGTACGTAACTCTTGTGTTCGTTATTGGATGGATAATAAGGGGACAACCCGTAATGATCTTCAAAAGCTTTGTGCTGTACTAGCAGACAATAAAGAGACACCATGGGTAAATAAATTAAACTCTCAAGCTCGTCAATCGGCTGCTGATAGAGCCTGGCAATCAATTAGTCGATTTTATCATAATTGTCATGCCAAGATACCAGGTAAAAAGGGTTTTCCCCGATTTAAAAAGCATAGTCGTTCTGTTGAATACAAATTAACGGGCTACAAACTATCTGATGACCGACGTAAAATCAGATTTACCGATGGCTTTAAAGCAGGAGAATTTGATTTATGGTGTAGTCAAAAGACATTAGTTTATTATTCAGAACAACAGATTAAACGGGTAAGAGTTGTTAGACGTGCTGACGGTTATTATTGCCAGTTTTTGATTGACGTAGAACGGCAAGAATACCATAAACCAACGGGACAAATAACAGGAATTGACTTAGGGTTAAAGGAATTTTATACC
>NZ_JADBVE010000228.1:0-24195 GCF_020245285.1 Microcystis sp. M31BS1 | reverse complement strand
TTTTGAGAGAATCGTGCTTCAAAACCTTGCGTCTTCATCGGCCCGCGTCCTGTAGGGGCGAAGCATTTGGGCATAACCTATCGGTGAAACCGGAGATTTTCTATCCGAATGCTTCGCCCGTACTTTTTCAGCAAGCCCTAATTAAATTGAAAATGGATTTTAGGTTCGATCCCCCCTGCCCCCCTTAATAAGGGGGGTGCCGATAGGCGGGGGGATCCCCCCTGCCCCCCTTGATAAGGGGGGTGTCTGAAAGTTTTTAATACCTACCTACTTATTATCGCTGAAATAAAAGGATAAATTTGTCAATCTTTGTAACGAAAAATCAAGAAAAACTGTTCTGACGGTATCGCCCTGAACCTTTGCGGGGAAATTTGTTACAATAAATACAAAGGGACTCCCTGCGCTGGCTTCCATCCCTAGTAAAAAATTGGCGGGGTGGGGAGCGGAAGTGAATAGTCACGATAGGGGAGGCATTTGTCAGAGTTTCCCGCTTCCTTTAGTTTTAGGGGGAAAGGCCATGAAATCTGCCACATTATTATCGCCCGATCGACCGCTGCCAGAATTTCTCCGGTCAGCTATCCGAGAACGTTTTCCGGGGAAAGCGATCGATGATCTCAGCATCCGCTACTATGAAAGCGTCGAGGATGTGGGGTGGGAGTATTTTAACGATCGGGTATTGCCGTCCTGTAGCGATGAGCCTGTTGTCCGCTATCTTGGCCCATTTATATCCTACGTCCGTCTAGGAGAAGCCCTGGTTTTGGATCGCCAAGATAGCCTTGTGGTTTACGAAACCGATCGAGATGTTCCCTGCACGGAAACCGGACCTTTCTGGTTGGTGACTCCTAAATCGCGCTGAAAAAGCCAACCCTAGTTAAGACTCGACGGGTGGAGTCGGTAAGCGACAAAACCCGTCGCATTTTTACAACGCCTGCGATCGCAGCCAAGCTACGGGTAAATAGAGCATTTTCTTGGCTAAAGGCACGAAGGCACGACGGGCGAAGACATCGTAGTTATTTGCTTCAATTACGTCTAAAATGCCTTGATAAAGCAGTAAAGCCGCCCAAACCGGCCAACGGGAATCGGGATTAAGGGCGCGAATCCCCCTTTCGGCAGAATCATAGTAATAACGGGCCCGCTCAATTTGGAAGCGCATTAACGCCTTCCAACGGTCATCATTAACCCCTTTGAGTAAATCATCTTCGCTGTAGTTAAAACGCTCTAAATCCTCTAAAGGTAGATAAATCCGCCCACGATGGACATCTTCCCCCACATCCCGCAAAATATTGGTTAATTGATTGGCAATACCGAGATCGATCGCTTCTTCTTGGGGAATATAAACGCTTTGATTGCGTCGCCAAGGAGCCGAGCGATCGCCATCTTCCAATCCTAAGACCGCGCTGGACATTAACCCCACCGTTCCCGCCACCCGATAGCAGTACAGTTTTAGTTCATCAAAGGTTTGATAACGACTGCGATAGAGATCCATCTGTTGCCCAGCGATCATATCCCGAAAGGGTTGGATATCCATGGGGAACTTTTCTAGAGTATCCACGAGAGCGACATCGGCATCCTCAAGGGCAACCCCAGAAAAGACTGTTTCTAGCTGTTTTTCCCATAAATCAAGGGTTTCAGGTGTAGTTAACCGGGCTTGGGGTCCATCGACCAGTTCATCGGTACGACGACACCAGACATAAATTGCCCAGATCGCTTGACGTTTTGCTTTCGGCATCAGGAGAGTACCGAGATAAAACGTTTTGGAATACTTCTCTGTAATCCGGCGACAGAGTTCGTAGGACTCCGCAAGGGAGACGAGGGGTTTGGTGGGGTGGGTCGGTTTTGGCAATTGGAGCATTCTGCTGGGGCGGAATGATTGACTTAGATTAACGGCGAACTGTGGCTAATGATATAGCATTGTCTCACTCAAGGCCATTTTCGTCATTAGTCCCTAGCCAGAGAATTAACGAGCGCTGGACACTGGTGTAGATTGGGTTTTATTCAGGTTTAGCGGTGCTGCGGGGTGATCTTTGCTGATCACTGCTGCCGCTAATTTCCCCGATAAAACGGCTCCTTCCATGCTTCCTAAATATTTTTGCATGGTATAGTCACCGGCGAGATAAAAATTCTCGATCGGAGTTTTTTGAGAAGGTCGATAAGCTTGTCGGCCAGGGATGGCTTTATAAACCGATCGAGGAGTTTTCACCAGATGATATTTTAACAATTGACTGGGATTATCGCCAGTAAAATGTTGAGGAAAGAGTTTTTCTAATTCTTTCATCGTGGCGGCGATAATTTCTTCATCGGATTTGCTAATCCAATCCTGAGCGGGAGCGAGAACTAATTCTAACATCGAGCGATCGGGGTTAGCGTATTCTTTACAGGTGTTGCTCATGTCAGCATAAACACTGAGTAAGGGCGAACGGGAGAATAATAAATGATCGATGTCGGTTAGTTTGCGATCAAACCAGAGGTGTAGATTAATGACGGGAACTCCTTCTAATCCTTCTAATTTTTGAAAGAATTTATCTTCTTGCCAAGGTTTAGGTAGTAAAACTTTTAAAGGATCTACAGGCATCGCAGACACATAAAGATCGGCTTCAAAAAGATAATCTTTCGCCCCGTCTAAACCGCGCATTAAGAAGGCTTTAACCGTGCCATCTTCATTTAAGAGAATCTCTTTTAAAGGGGCATTTAAGCGCACTTCGCCACCTCTAGCGGTGATGTAATCGACTAAAGGTTGGCAGAGTCTTTCCGTGGGTGAACCGTCGAGAAAAGCCATTTTTGAGCCGTTTTTCTCCTGTAAAAAGCGGTTGAGGGCTGTTAGTAGAATCGTGGCGGAAATCTCGTTAGGATCGATAAAGTTTAGGGCTTTCGACATAGCGATAAATACTTCTTTTTCTACCCTGGGGGGGATGTTTTGTTTCTCTAACCATTCCGACCAAGAATATTTATCCATCTCCTCGACGTAACTTTGTCCTTTAATAATGGCAGGTATTAAACCGAGTCCAAATTTAATTTTTTCCTCCCAAGTTAACATATCATTATTGCGGAGAATGGCAACAATACCGTTAATTGGGGCGGGAATATCCGGGAAATCAAACCGCGAATAGGTCCCTGGTTTTTCCGGCTGATTGAAGATCATCGAGTGTTCTTTCCACTGTAGGCGATCTTCTATGCCTAATTCTTTGAATAATTGCAGCATATTGGGATAAGCGCCAAAGAAGATATGTAAACCGGTTTCGTACCAGTCGCCATCGGCATCTTTCCAAGCGGCAATTTTTCCCCCTAATACATCGCGACGTTCCAGTACGATGGGCGTATGTCCCGCATCGACAAGGTATTTCGCACAAGATAATCCGGCTAGTCCCGCACCAGCGATCGCAACTCGCATCGTTTCCTATCTACTCTCTAATGTCTTGTCTTTATCACATTCGCTATTATACTTCACATTTCGTTACATTTTTTTCAGCTTATCGAGAAGGCGGTCGGCAGGTGGCAGGAGGAGATAGGGTGATAGGGTGATAGGGTTTTGGGGTGATGGGGTTTTGGGGTGATAGGGTGATGAGACAGCTTCCCCATTTCCCCACTTCCCCACTTCCTTGATAACTGCTGACTGATAACTGGTCACTGATAACTGATAACTGGTCACTGATAACTGATTACTGGTCACTGATAACTGATAACTGATATTGTGATATGTAATTAGCTTAATTCGCTTACCTTTTGAGTTTACGCATACACCCTCTTCAATCGATCGCTATGACTTTTCCCACTACGTCCCCCCAAGTCTCGGAGATAGAGAATAATCGTGCTTGGCATAATTTAACTGGCGAACAAACCCTAGAAATACTGAGAACCAATGGGGAAACCGGCTTAATCGAGGCTGAAATTGTCAAAAGAAAGGATATTTTTGGGTTAAATGAACTAAAAGAAACGGGGGGACGTAGCCCGTTAATGATTCTCTGGGAACAGTTTACTAACATTATGTTAGTGATGCTGATTGCTGTGGCGGTGGTTTCGGCGGTTTTGGATCTGAAAAAAGGGGAATTTCCCAAAGATGCGATCGCTATTTTTACAATTGTTATTTTAAACGGTATTTTAGGATATTTACAGGAAAGTCGGGCAGAAAAGGCTTTAGCCGCCCTTAAGCAGTTATCCTCGCCGAAAGTCCGGGTTATTCGTAATGGTAGCACCTTTGAAGTGACAGCCAAGGAACTCGTCCCCGGGGATATCATGTTACTGGAAGCGGGGGTACAAATTGCCGCCGATGGCAGATTATTAGAAGCACAAAACCTGCAAATCCGGGAAGCTGCCCTGACGGGGGAAGCGGAATCGGTGAATAAACAAGCACAGAAGGTTTTACCGGAAGATGCCTCTTTAGGCGATCGCATTAACCTCGTCTATCAGGGTACAGAAGTAGTACAGGGACGGGGGAAAGTGGCGATTACCAAGACGGGAATGGATACGGAAATTGGTAAAATCGCCGCCATGTTACAAGGAGTAGAAAGTGAACCAACTCCCCTACAGCAGCGAATGTCGCAGTTAGGTAACGTTTTAGTGAGTGGTTCCCTAGCTTTAGTGGCTGTAGTCGTGCTTGGGGGCGTAATTCGCTCTGGTTGGCAGTTTTTTGAGTCATTACTAGAAACCTCCCTTAGTATGGCTGTGGCTGTTGTCCCCGAAGGTTTACCGGCAGTGGTAACGGTGACATTGGCAATTGGAACCCAAAGAATGGTGAGAAGACAAGCTTTAATCCGTAAATTGCCGGCAGTGGAAACCTTAGGCTCGGTAACGACGATTTGCTCCGATAAAACCGGAACTTTAACTCAAAATAAAATGGTGGTGCAGAAAGTTAATACTTCCGAGCAGACAATTACTGTCACGGGGGAGGGTTACGCGCCCATCGGTGAGTTTAGTGGTGCTAGTGAAAGTGATCCCGAACTACAGGCAATTTTAACGGCTTGTGTCCTGTGTAATGATGCACTTTTGCAGAATCAAGCTCAAGAATGGTCAATTTTAGGCGATCCCACCGAAGGAGCTTTACTGACGTTAGCGGGTAAAGGAGGACTATATCGGGAAGCATTGGAACCAAAAAGCCCTCGTTTAGGCGAATTTCCCTTTTCTTCCGAAAGAAAGAGAATGTCAGTAATCTGTGAGAATGCTCAGTTAGGTTTGGGTGATTCTACCTATTTGATGTTTACCAAAGGCTCACCGGAATTAATTCTCGAACGTTGTTCTCTGATCCAAGTTGGGGCGGAAAGTCAACCCTTAACAAATGAACAAAGAAGCCGTATTTTGGCACAAAATGACGAAATGGCGGGTAATGGCCTACGAGTCTTAGGTTTTTCCTATAAACCGATGACAGAAGTGCCAGAAGCGGAAAGAGAAGATAGTGAGGAACAATCCCTGGTTTGGTTGGGATTGGTGGGAATGCTCGATGCACCCCGCAAAGAAGTTAAAGAAGCGGTTGCCCTCTGTCGTCAAGCGGGAATTCGTCCGATTATGATTACCGGAGATCACCAATTAACCGCCAAGGCGATCGCATTTGAATTAGGCATTGCTGCCCCCGGAGAGCGAGTAATCACGGGTAAAGAATTAGAAAAAATGTCTCAGAATGACCTAGAGGGAGAGGTAGATGGTGTGAGCGTCTATGCTCGCGTTTCTCCCGAACATAAGCTGAGAATCGTCCAAGCCCTGCAAAAACGGGGCAAATTCGTCGCCATGACGGGGGATGGAGTCAATGATGCTCCGGCACTAAAACAAGCGGATATCGGTATCGCCATGGGGATTACGGGAACCGATGTCAGCAAAGAAGCCAGTGATATGATTTTGCTAGATGATAACTTTGCCACCATCGTCGCTGCCACTGAAGAAGGGCGCGTGGTTTACAGTAACATTCGGCGCTTTATTAAATACATTCTCGGCAGTAATATTGGCGAGGTTTTAACCATTGCTGCGGCTCCTTTAATCGGTATGGGGGGTGTACCTCTGACTCCCTTGCAAATCCTCTGGATGAACCTTGTCACCGATGGTTTACCGGCTCTGGCTTTGGCAATGGAACCCGCCGAACCTAATGTGATGAAACGTCCACCTTTTAGCCCCCGGGAAAGCATTTTCGCTCGCGGGTTGGGTTGGTATATGATTCGCATCGGTGTGGTGTTTGCGATTCTCACCATTATTATGATGTACTGGGCTTACCAATATACTCAGGCAACCCCCGAAATCGGAGATCCCGGACGCTGGAAAACCATGGTATTTACTACCCTCTGTTTAGCACAAATGGGTCATGCTTTAGCGGTGCGTTCCCATACCCAGTTAGCTGTGCAAATGAATCCCTTCTCTAATCCTTATATTATTGCCGCCGTGGGCTTGACAACGATCCTACAATTGTTGTTAATTTATGCTCCTCCTCTACAAAGCTTCTTCGGCACTCAATGGATTAGTGGCACGGAATTATTAATCTGTTTTGGATTTAGTGCCTTAATGTTTGTTTGGATTGAGTTAGAGAAGTTATTTATTCGCTGGTTCATGACGAAAAAATAAATCAATGCCAACACCAATTATTCTGACTTTAACGGTTTTAGTCGTTGCTTTAGTCGCTTTTGTGGCGGAATGGCTGCCGGTAGATTTAACCGCTTTATCCGTGGCGATTGTCCTGATTCTTTTGGGTTTAGTTACTCCTGAAGAAGGTATCGCCGGCTTTAGTAATTCTGCCACGGTGACAGTGATGGCGATGTTTGTACTTAGTGCCGGAATTACCCGCACGGGAGTGATTCAAGTAATCCGCGATCGCTTGCTGGTTTGGGGGGGCAAAAGTCCCCACCAACAGGTATTTGTACTAGGGGCATTAGTAGGGCCAATTAGTGCTTTTATTAATAACACGGCAGTGGTGGCGATCTTTTTACCCATCGTTGAAGATTGGTGTAAAAAACAAAAAATTTCCCCTTCTAAGTTATTAATTCCCCTTTCCTACGCCACGGTTTTAGCGGGGATGATTACCGTGGTGGGAACTTCTACAAACATTCTCGCTAGTGGTATTTCTGCCAAGCTGGGTTATGGGCAATTTAGCTTATTTCAATTCACTGCTTTGGGGGTAGTAACTTTTTTGGCAGGTTTGATTTATTTAGCAATTTTTGCCCCGAAATTATTACCCGATCGCAAATCTTCCACCGGGGAATTTTTGGACGATGATTATGGTTCTAAAGTATATCTGAGTGAGGTAATTATTAGCACTCGTTCTAATCTTATCGGTCAAACTTTATCCGAAAGTGGACTACAAAGAAAGTTTGATTTTGATGTGTTGGAATTAATCAGGAATAAGGTACATTTACCCCAACCTTTAGCTGATAAAGTTCTCAATGCTGGCGATATTTTAATCGTTCACAGTAGTCGGGAAGAACTATTAAAGATTAAAGATGAACGGGGATTAGAAATCTTTGCCGATGTCAAATTTCAGAAAGAAGATATTGAATCGGCAATTACTACAGGTGAGGAAAAATTAGCCGAGGTTTTGATTCTCTCTAATTCCCGTTTAATTGGGACAACTTTAAAAGATTTGAAATTCCGTCAGCGTTATAACGCAACGGTTCTAGCGATTCGGCGTGGTTCGGAATTACTGCAAGGAAGATTAGGTAAAATTCCTTTAAAGTTTGGCGATTTGCTCTTAGTTCAGGGACCAAAACAGAGTTTTGTGGGGTTACAAACTACGCGAGAATTATTAGTCTTAGAAGAGAAAGACATCGAATCCCTGCGAAAGGATAAGGGAATTATTGCTTTAATAATTACTTTGTTGGTGATTATTATTGCCGCTTTTGATATTCAACCGATTCTCGTCACCAGTTTAGTTGGAGTGGTTTTAATGGTAATTACTGGCTGTCTAAAACCGGGGGAAGTCTATGGTTCCATTCGTTGGGATATTATCTTTTTATTAGCGGGTTTAATTCCCCTGGGTACTGCCATGGATAACTCAGGAACGACTAAATGGTTAGCAGATAATTTAGTGGCTATCGGCGGCAATCTTTCGGGGTTTTGGATCTTAGTTTTCTTCTATCTAATTACCTCATTTTTAACTGAAATCCTCTCTAATAATGCTGCCGTCGTGTTAATGATTCCCGTCGCCGTGGAAGTGGCGAAAACTTTGGGTTTAAATCCTTTGGCTTTTATGTATGCTGTCACCTTTGCCGCTTCTAATAGTTATCTCACACCGATTGGCTATCAAACTAATACCATGGTTTATGCACCAGGCGGCTATAAATTCCTCGATTTTACCCGTTTGGGTGCGCCCCTAAATTTAATTTTGACGATTTTAACCCCTAGTTTAATTGTCTTGTTTTATGGCTTGAAATAAAGAAAGAGATCGAAGAATCTTCGATCTCTAAAAAGAATTTGATAGTAGTCAAAACTATTTCGATTCAGCGAAGCGTTTACGCAGGGATTCGGCTCGCTTTTTGGCTACGGTATTATTAGGATCAAATTTGAGAGTTTCTTCGTAGGTTTCGAGAGCTTTTTTAGCCATTTGTTTCTTTTCGTAAACATTGCCAAGATTATTGAGAGCGATCGAGTATTCAGGATAAAGTTTAATTGCTTCTTTGTAGTTACGAATCGCTAATTCTAATTGTTCTTGGGCAAAATAGGAAAAACCGAGCGCATTGTAGATTAGAGCTTGATTTTCTGGTTCGATGCTTTCTTCCCCAGAGATTTTTAAAGCCTTTTGTAGTAAACTCAAGGCTTGAACATAGAGTTTTTTATCGAGATAAAGACTCCCTAATTCATAGTAATCTTTAGCCGTACCTTTTTCTTTTTGCAATTTTTTTTGTAGCTTGTTAAAGGTTCCTTCCACTCGACGGGTTTTAAAGATTTGCACGATGACAAAAATTCCTAAACCAATCACGAAAATTAGCAATCCAGAAACGTAAATAAGCGGCAGGGTATCTTCCATAATTAGCGATCGAGCAATTAATATTTTTATACTTATTCACTCAGATTATAGCAGGATTTAGTCAGTTATCAGTTATCAGTTATCAGTGATCAGTGATCAGTTATCAGTGATCAGATTTGAGTTTTCAGTTCACTGTTCACTGTTCACAGCAAAAAACTCCCTTCTCCCCCCTCCCCACTTCCCCCTCCCCACACCCCACACCCCACACCCCACACCCCACACCCCTCTCCCTATCTTCCCACACCCCTCTCCCTATCTTCCCATTTCCCGAATTCTCAGGGGTAAACCCCAATAGTTCAGCCGTTCTGCTAACCAACCGGTGGATTCTAGCCGCTCGATCGCTTGGTTGACGCGTTCTCGGAGACTTTGGTACTGTAAACCTTTAGGGAGAACGACTCCTAGAGCGATCGCCCCTAACTCGATCGGTAATTGACGATAATTGGGGAATTGCTGCACCCAACCAGTTAAAAGGCTATTATCAGCCGCAAAAGCGTCTATTTCCCCGGTTTCCAGTAAATTTAAAGCTTCTTGATAGGAAGCAACCCCGCGCAGGATAGCGTTAGGCAAATTGGAACGCACAAGGGCGATTGTCGTCGAGCCGTTGAGTACGGCGATTCTAGAGTTAGCTAAGTCTTCTAAACGCTGCAATTGGGGGTTTTTCGTCACAAAACCGCTGCTATCGAGGTAATAAAAGGGGCTAAAATCCACTAAGCGCTGACGTGCAGGAGTAATCGCCACACGAGCGATCGCAAAATCTACTCGATCATCAATAACCACCTGTAAACGTTCTTGATTACTAACGGGTTTGAGAATAATAGCACTGTCAGAACCGAGAATTTCTGACGCTAGACGTTTAGCGATGTCGATTTCCAATCCTTGCAGATTCCCCTGAGAATCAAGGAAAGCGAGGGGAGGGAGATTATTTTTAACAGCGACAATTAATTTTCCCCGGCGTATAATTGTATCGAGATCGGCGCTAAAACTTGGGGCTACACCCAAGAGCAAAAAACCAAGAATAAATAACAAATTTTTCATACTGTTTTACCTAAACTAACTCGATTCCTACCTTGATTTTTAGCGGCAAACATGGCATGATCAGCCCGCTCGATCACCGCTTCTAGATTATTATCTTCAGGGCTAAATGTTGCCACACCAATACTAGCAGTAACTCGCACTTTTTGTCGATCAATTTCAATATTTAACTTGTTAATTACTTGACAAATGCGCCAGGCTGTGGTAGCAGCATCTTCAAGATTAGTTTCTGGGAGAATAGCGACAAATTCCTCGCCCCCAAAGCGCCCAAAACTATCCACTTGACGCAGACAGTTTTTAATTGCCCCAGCGACAGTAATTAAAGTTTTGTCCCCTAGGAGATGACCAAAGGTATCGTTAATATGTTTAAAATGGTCGATATCGATGACTAAAACCGAAAAATAACGATGATAACGGCGACATCGTTGCAATTCTTTATCGCCCAAGGCGAGAATTTCTCGACGATTATTCACCCCAGTTAGGCTATCGGTGATGACTAGCTTTTCTAGTTGAGAATTGATATTTTTCAGTTCTTCTTGCGTTTTTTTCAGTTCTAGATGAATTTTAACTCTGGCTAACAGTTCCCAACTATGAAAGGGTTTATTTATATAGTCCACAGCCCCAGAATTAAAAGCATTGATAATATCTTCTTTTTCCTTACTATCTGTTACAAAAATAATCGGTATATGAGCGGATAAAGCATCACTTTTTAGTCTGCGACAAAGTTCTAGTCCCTCCATGTCTGGCATCATTAAGTCAAGAAGAATTAGGTCAAAATTAGCAGTTTTTACTCGTTCTATTGCCTGTTTAACACTACTAGCACAAATAGTGGCATAACCAGCAGAATCAAGAATCTTCACAGCCAATTGGAGATTTTTACCGACATCATCAACCACTAAAACCAGACAGTCTTCAGGACGAAATTTAATCATGATCAGTAGGTATAATTAATCAAGCTAAGGACAAAATAGAGATACAATTAAGTGGCTGGTTATAATTGAATTAAAAATGGATTTTAGGTTCGATCCCCCCTGCCCCCCTTGATAAGGGGGGTGCCGATAGGCGGGGGGATCTGACAACTTTTAACGCCTACCTACCTATTAGTGATACAGCATTTCTTATACAGATGAAGTATGATGGGATTGGGCATCGCCCCCAAAGGTTAAGCTTATCCCTAGTTTCTAGAAGTCCGCTTTTTTCGACTAGAATAAAAAAAGCCAGCCAGAATAGCCACAATTTAAAAAATTTCTCCTCTTAGACTTGACGTGAAAGAGTCCCTCAACCCTACTTCTTTGGATCTCAAAACCATTTTTCCCTTTAAACTCGACGACTTCCAGCAATCGGCGATCGCTGCCCTCGCTGCCGGTAAATCAGTGGTTGTCTGCGCTCCCACCGGTTCCGGCAAAACCTTAATCGGAGAATACGCCATCTATCGCGCCCTCGAAAGGGGTAAACGGGTTTTCTACACCACTCCCCTGAAAGCTCTTTCTAACCAAAAATTCCGGGATTTTCAAGAAAAATTCGGTCGCACCCCCACCGATGGCGATGAGGATTCCCCGCTGCTGTTTGCGGAAGTGGGATTGATTACCGGTGATGTGGTGATCAATCCCTCCGCATTAATTGTAGTCATGACTACAGAAATTTTTCGCAATATGCTCTACCAAACTCCAATCGGTGAGGTAGGCACTTCCCTAGAAAACGTGGAAACCCTAGTTCTCGATGAATGTCACTATATCAGCGATCGAGGTCGCGGCACCGTTTGGGAAGAATCAATTATCTACTGTCCCCCTAGTATCCAATTAGTCGCCCTCTCCGCCACCATCGGCAACCCGGGGGAACTCACCGACTGGATTAACTGGGTGCGGCAACTGCGCCAACCCAGCGACAATAAACAGACCTCCAGCTGCGAGCTAATTAACTCCGATTTTCGCCCCGTCCCCCTGCGCTTTTATTTCGCCAATAAAGAGGGATTATTCCCGCTGCTCGACCCAAAACAGAGCAAAGTTAACCCGAAACTACGCTCAAAAGTCGGCCACGGCAAACCCCGACGCTTAAAACGAGAAGATTGTCCCACCATCGCCTCGATTGTCACCACTCTGCGGGACAAGGATATGCTCCCAGCCATTTACGTCATTTTCAGCCGTAAAGGTTGCGATCAGGCGATTCGAGAGCTAAAAAACCTCAATCTCGTTAATCAAGAAGAAGCTAGAGCTATTTACTACCGTTTACTCATTTTCTTTCTGGAAGATAATCCCAATCTGCAAGAACTAGCCCTTTCCTTCTTTGCCGTCGAAAATCCGCCTCTACACCAGAAATTACTGGCTTTTTTCGCTAATAACCCCCAGTCTGACGAGCAACTCCTCAGCCTCTTAACCGCCGCCCCCGAGACGAAAAATCAACTGTTTGAATTCCTAGCCAGTGCTTCCCAATTGGTGCGGGCCGACCAAGTGGAACCCCTCACCCGGGGCTGTGGTGTTCACCATGCCGGGATTTTACCCCTCTGGAAAGAATTAGTCGAACAACTCTTTGAAGCCGGTTTAATTAAGGTGGTTTTTGCCACCGCTACCCTCTCAGCCGGGATTAATATGCCCGCTCGCACCACCGTTATCTCGGCCCTCTCCAAACGCACCGATGATGGCCATAGTATGCTGACTCCCTCGGAATTTGTCCAGATTGCCGGCCGGGCCGGTCGCCGGGGAATGGACGCAGTGGGCCATGTGGTGACAGTACAAACGCCCTTTGAAGGAGCAAAAGAAGCGGCTTTTCTGGCCATCGCTCAACCGGAACCCCTGCAAAGCTGTTTTGCGCCCAGTTACGGCATGGTCTTAAATCTCCTGCAAAAACACAGTCTAGAGGAGGCCAAAGACCTCTTAGAGCGCAGTTTCGCCGAATATCTCGCTCGTTTGAAGTTAAGCCCCGAACGACAACAGATTACCGCCTTAACCACCGAATTGGCTAAGTTGGATATGGAATTAGCCGGTATCGAACGGGAGCAGGTCTTCAGTTACGAAAAGCTACGGGAAAAACTGCGGGAAGAAGAAAGACTGTATAAAATCATCGCTAGTCAGGCAGAGGCCCAGAAAAGACAGGAAATACATCTAAAATTGCCGAATATTGCCGTCGGAACTATCCTCCATCTCAAGGGCAAACATATTAAGGTTCCCGTCCCCGTCCCCGCTATCTTTGTCAATACCCTGCACGGAGCCGGTCAAGTGCGAACCCTTGTGTGTTTAGGCAGTGATAATCGCTGGTATTTAGCCGCCTATGCCGATATTAGCGAGATAGATCGAGGTTTTCTCGCTCCTGCGGCATTAGGCGAACTGATACCCCCTTCCCTAGAAGCAGTTTCCCTAGGGGGGTGGCGCAAGGGTGAGGAAAATACTCAGGCGATCGCAGATTTAATCCCCCAACAAGTGCAGGGCATCCCACCAGTGGCGGAACTGGCAACACAGGCACAAAAAATTGAAATTGTCAATAGTCAAATTGCCGCTCATCCCCTGCAAAAACGCAAAAATCCAGGGCGATTGATGAAATTATACTACGATCGAGAAATTGCTCGCGATAAGTTACACAAGACCCAGATTAAATACCAAAAACAACAATCGCGTAAATCCTACTACTGGGAAGAATTTCTGAATCTAATCGAGATTTTGCGGGAATTCCAAGCATTAGAGGGTTATTTGCCCACTCCCCTCGGAGAAGCGGCGGCCACTATTCGCGGGGAAAATGAACTCTGGTTAGGATTAGCGATGATGTCTGGAGATTTGGACCGATTGACTCCTAGCCAGCTAGCCGCCGCCATCAGCGCCATGATTACGGAACCCCCTCGCCCCGATACTTGGTGCAATTACCCGCCCGTGCCAGAAGTTATCGATATTTTGCGACAAGGAGAGGAAAATTCCCCCGGTCTGCGAGAAGTTCGCCGTTTACTCTATCAAGCTCAATCTCGCTACGATATCACTATTCCCGTCTGGTTAGAAACCCAACTGATGGGGATTGCCTCCCGTTGGGCCCAGGGGACATCCTGGCCGGAATTGTGCGAAAATACTAGCCTCGATGAGGGAGATCTAGTGCGATTATTACGGCGCACCGTCGATGTTCTCTGGCAAATTCCCCAAATTCCCCGGGTTTCCCAAGTCCTTAAAGATAATGCCCGTCTCGTCGTCACAGCCATGAAGCGTTTTCCTTTGTAATATTGATCGCTATTCTAAACAATGGGAGATGGTAGGGAAAGTAACTGTTGGTGAATCTGCTCGATTAGGGCGAGAATTTGCTGATAATTGTGGTGCAATCCCTGATGATAAAGGTGATTTGCTCCTTGATTTAAATCCGCTAAAGCTGATTGATAATAACCCAATTGATGCCGCAGTAATCCCCTTCTAATATAAGCATCGGCATAAAAAGGATCGATGGCAATCGCCTGATTTAAATGGGCGATTGAGCGATCGTATTCACCTAATTGGTGAGCAGTACAAGCTAGATTATAGTAGGCTGAGGCGTTATTTTTATTTAACCGGAGAGCTTGATTAAAATCCGCCTTGGCTGAGGTAAAATTGTGGAGGGCTAAATGAGATAAACCTCGATCATTATAAATAGTGGCTAAAGTGTCGGGTTGCTGGTTAGTAATTTGACGCAAGGATTGATTAAAATCCGCTAGGGCAAGGGGATAATTTTTCATAGCCGACTGAACTAAACCACGATTATAGTAGGCTTGATAATAGGTGGGTTTTAGCCGGATACTCTCGTTATAATCGGTCAGCGCCTGTGAATAATCTCCCAAACGATAAAAAGCTAAACCCCGATGAAAATAGGCTAGATAATTATCAGATTGCTGTTGTAAAGAGCGGGTGCAGTCTTGCCAAGCGTGCAGATAATCCTGTAAATAAATCTCAGTTAAACAGCGATTACTGTAGGCTAGGGCCAAGTTATTTTCCTGTTCCAGCGACTGATTGAAATCCTGCAAAGCTTGCTGATAATTACCCGCCTCTAGTTGTTCAATTCCCGATCGCAACCAGTGGTGCAAATGTACTGATTTGTCCGCTTTTCCCGGCCGAGGCAATCCCCCCAGCACAAGCGAGCAGAGCAGTGCAACCATAACCAATCCACCGAGGCGAGGAAGAAAATTTTTCAAAACCGTTGACATAGGAGTATCTTTGTGCATATACTCCCAATTCTGAGGAAACTTTCTCAATCGATCAACAGACAGCCTGTCAAATACAGTTATCAGTTATCAGTTATCAGTTATCAGATGTGAGTTTTCAGTTCACTGATTACTGTTTACTGTTCACTGTTCACTGAAAATACACCCCACTTCCCACAGTCTAGAACCGGTCTATGTCTCTAGAGGTCGGGGCTGCGATAAGCTGATAAAGGAAAGATTGTCACCGAGCAATTATGGTGGCGTTACTCGCTAACGCAGTTGACACCCGATAACCGATAAATGATACAGGAGTTATCTATGGAAACTATTTTTATCCCCCACCTCCTCAAATCTCCTGATCGACAAAGAGTGATCATCATCGATAATCTTATCCCCGGTCTAGAAACCTTGACACCGGTGCGGGGAACCTTGCTGGTTAGACATGGGGGCAATTTTTTGGAAGTATCGGTGAAAGCAGAAACCATCGTCACCTTAACCTGCGATCGCTGTTTACAACAATATAATCATCGTCTGCAATTAAACACTTCCGAATTAATCTGGCTAGACAAAAATAAAGACTACGATAGATCCTATCCTCTAGAGCGAGAAATAGCCTACGAAGACCTCTCAGAAACCCTCGATCCTAACGGGGATTTTGACCCGCAAATGTGGTTATACGAGCAGTTATGTCTCACTTTACCCCCCCGTCAACTCTGCGGAGCCAATTGTCAACCACCCGATTTTCTGCTTCCAGAAAAGACTGCCATCGATGGTCGTTGGGCCTCCCTAGAATCCTTGAAAAGTCAGTTATCTCAATCGCAAAATTGAGCTTTGATGCTGATTTTTTTTCGGGTTTCGATCCCAGAGAAAAGCGCTCGAAACCCGATTATTTACCGGCCCCAAATCTTTTTCAGGACAGTTTCGGGAGTAATATCGGCGACTTTTCCCGTATTAGCTTCAATATATCGATGACGCTCTCCCCCGCTCGGTAAAACTCTCTTAGACAACGAAGGAACCAGCAGAGAGAGGGTATAGGTTCCCACGGCCACGGCTAACTGTAAAGGGACACTTTCGGTAGCTAACAATAAATTAGCACCGGCGATCATAGCCGCCATTTTACCGATATCGGCCGTTCTCGACACTTTTAAGTTATTATCCATGGCTTTGAGGGCTAAAACCCAAGCTTCATCCAGTTCTCCCTGGATTGCGACAATTGGCAAATCCGGTTGTTGATGGCGAATGCCTTGGATAATTTCTAGCCAACTCTCTAGGGGATAAAGCGTTTCCAGTCCTTGGCTGATGCTGATATCGCTACCGCCGGCGTAGAGGAGAATATAGCCGCTATCCTTGATATTGAGGCGTTGCTGCTCCATTTGGGCCCAATCGATATCATCCCGATTCAATGTTATTTTTAAAGGTGGACAGGGTGCGGCAATCTTTAAACCTTTGACCAGTGCGTGATAATTATCCGCTAGATAGCCTTCCGTTGGCCGGGGGACTTGTTGCGATAAGAACCAGCTGCCATTATTTTCATAGCCTATACGGTTAAGAACACCATTTAACCAGAGTAAAAGGTTGATAGCAGGACGATTGGTGAGACTAATGGCGATTTCGTACTCCCGGTCCCGAATTACTCCCAAAATATTTAAATAATCCGCTAATCCGTACTGATCTCGATAGTCAAATAAAAGCACTTCCCTAACCTGGGGACAGAGACGATAGGCAGCCTTTGCTCTAGGTTCGACCAAAACATCAATGCTGCTTTGGGGGTAAGTTTGCTGGAGGGTTTCTAGAGTGGGAAAAAACAGCAGTTGATTGCTAATTCCTCCCGGTACAAGGGTTAATATTCGCATTTTATCTGGATATACCTGAATCGATCAGCTTAATTTTAGCAGTGTCCCTCGTTATTCACTAAATCCGGGCAGCGATGTTTTTTCTCCACAGAATGCGATCGCAGATTTTCTGATTCCCCTTTTCCCTTAACTATTACCCGAAGGATTAGAACCGTACATAGCATTTAAAACCAAAGCGGGGTCAACGTATTGATTGCCGTACATCAGTCCCCAGTGCAGGTGTGGTCCGGTGGTGCGTCCGCTCATTCCCACTCTAGCCATGCGCGCCCCTGCCGGTATATCCTGACCGAGAGTAAGGACGATTCCTCCTTCCATGTCAATCAAAAAAGTACCGCGGCTATCGGATTGAACCGAACCCATGAGATGACAATAAATATGTGTCCATTGACCGGATTGCATCTTAATCATGGTGCCACAGCCTGTATGATCCGATAACTCGACGATTCTGCCGGTCCACCAATTGCGAATATAACTGCCCAAGGGTGCGGCCATATCTAACCCGGCATGAAATTGTTGACTGCCATCCATGGGAGAGGAACGATAACCGAAACCAGAGGTATAGGTTTGAAAGTTTTCCACGGGGAAGGAGGCCCCGGCCCAAGCATTTTGAGCTATGAGGGTGGGATTAGCTTTAACGGGGTGTAAACGGTCAAATCCTAGAGAAATTAACGTTACAAGACAGCTAATCGCTAAAAAACGCAGTAATTTAACAGGCAGATACTTGAGCATGAGACTTACTCCAAACACCACAATTCAATATACCGCTAATTTTACCGGCGGCTTTTAACCGATATTTTAGTGAAGTTTTGAGTTATTATTGACGATTGGTTAGCGGTTGACAACATTTCCCCTCAGGCTGCCGATTCCCCGACTCCCCCACTTAATTTTTACTTTTTACTGACTCGTAAGTAGGGAGGCACAATTATTTGTAGGATGGGTTAGCGGTAGCGTAACATGATCGGGCGTTGGGTTTCATGCTTCAACCCAACCTACGTTCATCTTATATTTAATTCCACCCACCCACTTACCATGTTAGACCTAAAGCAAATTAGAGAAAATCCAGAGGAAGTACAGAAACGCTTAGATAGTCGGGGAGGGAGTTATGATATTGCCCCTATTCTTCAGTTAAATCAACAACAGAAGGCTTTAGAGTTAGAACGCAGCAGTTTACAGGCCCGGGGTAACGAAATCGGTAAACTGGTGGGACAAAAAGTGAAAAGTGGCAGCGATGTCAACAGTCCCGAAATTTTGGCAATGAAAACAGAAGGAAACGAGATTAAAAGTAAACTAGCTCAATTAGAACCGCAGGAAAAAGAGATTAAAGCGGCCATTGACCAAAAAATCTTAGATTTACCCAATTTACCCAGTGAAACCACTCCTATCGGTAAGGATGAACGGGAAAATGTCGAAGTCAAACGCTGGGGAGAGGAATATAAACCCACCAACCCGAATATTTTGCCTCACTGGGAAATTGGGGAAAAATTGGGCATTTTAGACTTTGAACGGGCAGTAAAGATCGCCCAGAGTCGTTTTGTTAATCTTATCGCGCTCGGGGCAGCCCTAGAAAGAGCTTTAATTAATTTTATGCTCGATCGCCATATTGTCGCCGGTTATACAGAAGTTTTACCGCCAATTTTAATTAATAGTGACTCCCTGCGCGGGACGGGACAACTGCCAAAATTTGCGGAAGAAAGCTTTAAATGTCGAGATGATGAGCTTTGGTTAGCACCAACGGCAGAAGTACCCGTAACTAACCTTTATCGCGATGAAATCCTCTCATCGGAGCAATTACCGATAAAACACTGTGCCTATACCCCTTGTTTTCGTCGAGAAGCGGGCAGCTATGGCAAGGATACGAGGGGCTTGATCCGTTTGCATCAATTTAATAAGGTGGAAATGGTCAAAATCGTCCATCCTGACGCTTCTGCTCAGGAACACGAAAGTTTAGTCGCTAATGCAGAGGCAATCCTGCAAGCTTTACAGTTGCCCTATCGGGTGATTGAATTGTGTAGCGGTGACTTGGGTTTTTCGGCTGCTAAATGTTATGACTTAGAAGTGTGGCTACCTTCGGCTAATACCTATCGGGAAATTTCCAGTTGTTCTAATTTTAGAGACTTTCAGGCACGACGGGCAAATATTCGCTTTAAAGAAAAAGGGCAAAAAGGCACTAATTTTGTCCACACCCTCAACGGTTCGGGATTAGCGATCGGTCGTACTATGGCTGCTGTCCTAGAAAATTATCAACAGGCAGACGGGACGGTAAAAGTGCCGGAAGTGCTGCAACCCTATCTAAAACGGGAAGTTATTTGTTAAATTTTCTAAAAATGCTTGACAAAATGTCTTTATAGTGCATTTGAAAAAGTTGCTCTTAACCCCACTCTAGAATTGCCTGTTTTAAGGCTCCTTCGGGCAAATTAGCGGGATCAAAAGACTCACCCGCTTCCACTCTCCCTAAAGCTTCAAAAAAAGCTCTCACACCACTGGCCGGTCCCCATGGGTGGTCCATAATTCCGGTTCCCGCATTGAGGATAACATTACGTCCGTAATCCCCAAGGACCTGGGGAACAATACCGGGACGAATGCCGGCCGAGGGAACCGGAAAAACGTTTCTATCGCGCAAAATATCGCGAATTTTGCCTTCCTCCTGGGGGTCGAAGGGTAAACTACCATAAGCGGCGGGATATAGCACTGCATCGGCTCCCGCGTGGGCCATCATCGTCCCCAAAACCACAGAATAGGCTAATCCCGTATCGCTACCGGCACACATCGCTCCAGCAAAGGCAGGATGGGCGAAAATAGGAACATCGATCGCTGGATCACTGGCTAAAGCTTCTAAAACGGAAAAACCGTAGGTCAGAACGTTTAATAACAGGGCATTAGCCCCATGTTTCACTAATAAACGGGCTTTTCTCTGCAATTCGTCCGCTTTTCCAGTGACATTGACCGCATAGAGAACATTTCTACCGGTTTGCTGCCGCACTTCCTCCAAAACCCGCCGACAACAATCTAGGCGCTCGTGGGTGGGAGCCACGGGAAGATCCGCCATGATTTCATCATCTTTAATCACGTCTAAGCCAGCAAAAGCCACTTCTCGCAGGATATCGGCGTGATCTTGCGCCGATAGTCCTAAAGCGGGTTTAAAAATTGCCATGACTAGAGGTCGATCATAAACCCCCAAACGTTGCCTAATTCCTGTGATTCCCACCTTGGCTTTTGTGCCGTAGTTTTCGGGTAGGTACACCCCCACCACTTTTCCGGCTCCAGCCATGGAATATTTGCCGAAAATCATGGTTAAAAGACTGGCGATGTCATTTTCAACGTTTATCTCGGGAAAACGCACCCTAGCCACCTTATAACCGTCGGCTTCCTCCCTGATCCCCACCACTTCCCCTAGGTGTTGTTGCAGCTGCTCTTGACGATGACCGTGGCGCTCGCTCCAAGTGCCAGCGGTTTGACCGATAGCGATCGTTTTTGCCTGTTTTTCGGCATTAATAGCGGGAGGAAAGCGATAATCGACAATAATAGTCATAAAAGGTAAAAAAAGGGAGTGGGAATTATAAATTATAAATTATGAATTGGGGAATTGGGGAATTGGGGAGGTGGGGAATTGGGGAGGTGGGGAAGTGGGGAGCCTTTTTTCAGTAAACAGTAATGGGTGAACTGAAAACTCACATCTGATAACTGATAACTGATAACTGATAATGGCTTCGATCAGTTTTCTCAGCTATTGACAAGGGTTCCCCTAAAAGCCTACAAGTATTTTGGATAGGTATAGCCATTGAGGAACCGACCAAAATATGAAAATAAAGACAAGATTACGGGAATGGGGCAAATTTTTCTTAAAAAGCGGTGCTAGTATCGCCCTAGCACTATTTTTAATCTTAAGTCTGTTCACGGTTAAGGGGACTGCTCCTGCTTTAGCTGTGCTTGCTCAGGGTGACGCGGTAACGGATCCCACTGCTATTTTACGCAATGCCTTACCCATAGATAATAAACCAATTCGTCAAGTGCAACAATCGATCGAAGATATTGCCAAACATCTGCGGGCCAAGCGTTGGAGTCCGATTAAAAAAGATGTCAAGGATGCCAATTATACCCTTTCTACCAAAAGCAAGGCTATCTTAGATAGTGTTCCCGAAGCCAGTACAAGCCAAGGGGAGGAATTAATCGAAAAACTGAAAACGGAAGTGGCAGCCCTGGATACGGCCGTAGAAGCGAAGGATAAAGAGGCAGTTTGGTCAACCAGACGCGAATTACTCAATAATATCACTGCTTTAGAAGAATTAATGGTAGTGGGTTTTCCCTTTAACGTTCCCCCGGAATACGCTAACTTGCCGCAATTGCGAGGACGCGCCACCGTAGAGATGCAGACCACCAAAGGAGATTTAACCATCGTTGTGGATGGTTACAGCGCTCCGGTTAATGGGGGTAACTTTGTGGATTTAGTCCAACGGGGTTTTTATGACGGTTTACCCTTCATTCGCAGCGAAGATAATTTCGTTGTCCAAACCGGGGACCCCGTCGGTGCAGAAGAAGGCTTTTTTGACCCAAAAACTAAGCAATATCGCTCTATTCCCTTGGAAATTTTGATTAAAGGGGAAGAAGAACCAGTTTATGGCAATACTCTCGAAGAATTAGGGATTTACTTGCCCAGTCTCGCTTTGCCTTTTAACGCTTTTGGTGCGTTGGCCCTAGCGCGTCCGGATACCAATCCTAACGGAGGTTCCTCGCAATTCTTTTTCTTTAAATTCGATAATGAATTAACTCCTCCGGGGTTTAATCTCATGGATGGTCGTTATTCGGTTTTCGGCTATTTAGTCGAGGGAAAAGAGGTGTTAGAAGAACTTACCGATAAGGATAAGATTATCACCGCTAAAGTGGTTTATGGCTTAAATAATCTCGTGCAACCTAGCTAGGTTGGCGTTTTTAACTAGGTTTTGTCAAGGCAAAAGATTAGTCAAGATAGGGGAAGCAGCTCAGATTCTGGGTGCTTCCCCCCATACCCCAGAAAAGTAGCAATTATCGGGGTCAATATTTCCCGCTAGTGAAAGCAAGGCAGTTAGTAGATGTTACTCTGTTAATGACCATTTAAGTAAAACGTAGGGTGCGTTAGACGGCAGAAATTCCTGCTTTGACTTGAAAGTAACAATCCGTCGTAACGCACCACTAAGTAGTAAAACGTAGGGTGCGTTAGACGGCAAAAATTCCTGCTTTGACTTGAAAGTAACAATCCGTCGTAACGCACCACCTATCATCAACTAAGTAGTAAAACGTAGAAAGTAAAAATCCGTCATAAAGCACCACCTATCTAAGTAGCTGGTTACAATGAGATCACTTACTTAGTATTTACTAAATACCTAGTTTTTGCAATGTTAGTAAACGTTCTTTACTAAACTGCTCGTACACTGTTTTCAGATGAGTAATATTCTCCTCCTCTGTTTCCAAAGTTTTCCCGTCTTTAACCACTTTTTTGCCTTGACTTGCCAAAATTTGCCAAACAAATTGTACGGCATCTTGGTTAGAGGATTTAGCCAAGAGGAATAATTGTTCTAAACGATTGACCACTACTCCAGTCCCAATCAAAGGAGAAGCTAAAAAGCTTAATTCCTCACTATAGACTGCTTTAGCTTTCACTGCATTATTAAAAGCATCAGTAGATGGTTTCCGTTGTTGGCAAGTTTGCTCATCCACAGCAGGATGAATATAGCCAATACCAGTTAAAATCACGAGAGCTTGGTAAAGACCATTTAAGTTAATATTTGAGGTTTTGGGGTGATTTTGTAGTTGCAGTAAAGTTTGGGGAGATTCCGCCAAAACCTGACAAATTGGCTGATAAATTGCCTCCTGTAACTTAACTTCTCCCACGGGAAACTGCTGCTCGAACTTGATATTTGCGGGATTAACAAGTAGAGCAAACCGGGTTTCTTGTAGTTGTTTAAGCTGTTCTTGGTTGGTTAAACCTAAAGAGCCTCGAATAAAAATATCACGACGGAATTGGCTATTAACAAAGAAATCTCGCACCACTTCTCGATAGATTGGGTCGCTGATTTTTGCTAATTTTTCTTGGGCAACTGGGGAGAGATTGACCATATCAATATGATCATTAATATGGGCGGAACCCACATATTTAAGTTTAGCATCCTCTAATTCTTTCGCCACTTCATCGAAGTAAAAAGAATTCCATTCCTGATTGAAATACTCGTGAGCTAAATAATAACGATTTTGTTCCTTTAGGCGCTCGTAACGACTTTTTAAAATTGGATTTTGGGCAAAATAACTAGCATTAGCCTCTAATAATTCTCCTGTAAAATTAAGTGCCTGTTCAATGCGGGTTAAAATTGGTTCGGAACTGTGTTGACCATGGCGCAACATTAAAGCTTGCATCGGCATCGCTGCTGACCAACCCGGCAGGGCATTATAGGAGATATAAACTAATCCCCCCACCTTGAGATTGCGGCGCATAAAATCAACTATTGCTTGGCGGTTTTTGGCACTAATCCAGCTATAAATTCCGTGCAGACTGATGAAGTCAAATTGAGGTAAATCTCGCTCTAAAAATTCCTCAAAACTATCATCAAAGAAAAGAATATTCTTCATTCCCGCCTTGGCTGCTAAATCTCTGGCAGTGGCGATATGGCTAGGATTGAAATCATTGGCATAAAATTGGGCGTGGGGATAGGTAGCTGCTAAAATATTCGTGGTAAAACCCTGACCACAGGCCAATTCACAATAGGTAAATTCTTGACCGGAATCGGGGGGGTGAATCGATTTAATCAGAGTCGCTAAACCTAATTTTAGGGGACTTAACTCGCCGTAAAAGCCGCTAGTGTAGTTAACTTCTGATACATATCCTTCTGTCCAACTCATAGATTTTCCTCAAATATAATGACAATTCCTAAAATTAAGACTCGATTATACAGCAAAAGAGCCATCTCCCCTAGATTTTTGTTGGTGACAGCAAGGAGAAAAAATTATACAATGTCTATTAATACTAGAGTATTAACCGTTTAGCCAAACAATTCGGCAACTGCCAATAAACCCTAGAAGCGGGATTTCTCGTGAAAACTGACAGTCTCTTTTACCAAATATTCCTGCGTTTTCCGGACAGTTTCTTTGACCTAATCGGACAACCGCAACCGGGAGCAGCAAACTATCAATTCACCTCCCAAGAGGTGAAACAACTCTCTTTCCGTCTCGATGGCTTATTTATACCACTCAGAGAAGATATTCAGCAACCC
>NZ_JADBVE010000227.1:0-5006 GCF_020245285.1 Microcystis sp. M31BS1 | reverse complement strand
GTTATCAGTTATCAGTTATCAGTTATCAGTTATCAGTTATCAGTTATCAGTTATCAGTTATCAGTTATCAGTTATCAGTTATCAGTTATCAGTTTTATAGAGTTTTTCGTTTCAACGCAGTTAATCGCTATTTTTACCAGTCACTGAATCACTGTTTACTGATCACTGTTTACTGATCACTGTTTACTGATCACTGGTCACTGATCACTGTTTACTGGTCACTGATCACCTTTTTTCGACCCACCCCACTTGATCTTTAAAGGTGTAGGTTCTGGAAAAATTATAAGCCCCAATGATGCGGATTCCTCCTTCGCTGATACAGGCGATTTCTGGTTCTATGCGATCGCTATCTAAAGCTGGAGACCTTGCCACTAATTCGGCGATCCTCAGTTGAGTTAAGTCGATTCGCAAGGCCATAATTACCGCTGCTCGATCGCCTCGGAATCCCGCATGAGCTACACCGCGTAAACCTCCCCAAACTAATATATCGCCATCAGCGACGATCGATCCGCCGGGGTTGACATCGCCCATGATTATAACTGTACCGGGGTGACGGATTTCTACACCCGATCGCAGGGTGGTTTTTAAGTACAAAGGTTCGGCAAGGGGAGATTGGGAAGGTTGCTCATCCCCGAAAACCCCCGGATTGGAGCGCATTTGTTCGACATTGTAACCCATGGTTGCCGCCGCTACTGCGGTTTGTCTTCTTTGGGTTTGGATCGTGTGCAGGGGTAATTCGGCACTGTCTAAAATTGTGGCGATCGCTTGTAGTTGCCGCGTATCCATCAGGCGATCATTGACCTGTAGGTGTACAGGTGTTCTAGCGGGGCAGTTTTGACCGCTATTACGGAGATAATATTTCAATCCTGTCAAGATATCTGTCCAATCCTGACTTGTCTCCCCGGCGCCGGTTTCGGGTAAAATTAGCACCAATTTCTCACCCTCACTTTTTAGGTGAATTTGGGCGTATCTTGACCTTACCGAGGCTGATGGCTCAATTTTTTCGGTTTCTAGGTCGATTTCTTGATTTATTCCGGTTTTAGTTTCATCCATAAAGATAATTTTTTACTTAAAAAAGACAAAGCGCAAAATAGCGATCAGCAAACCGACGGAAGCGGTAATCAGTGAACCGCCTAAAATGGTTATTAATGCCCAAATTTGATTTTTTTGACTGCCCTCGACTATTTTGAGGCGATTATCCATCCCTTCGACTCTTTCGGTTAATTTTGCCTGTCCTATCTCTAGGGATTTAACATCTTGCTTGATTTCCTTAATATCAGCTTTAATTTCGCCAATATCAGCTTTAATTTCGACGATACTATTCTCGATCGCCGTGAAACGAGTTTCCATCGCCGTGAAACGAGTCTCGATCGCCGTGAAACGAGTCTCGATCGCTTTTTGTCCGTTGATAATTAAGTCTTCTAGCCTTTGCAAGTCCGTATCGGCAACAGTTTTCATAAAAATTAACTGGCTATCAGCATAGATGTTTCTTTCATTATGAACCTTGAGCAGCCAGCAGCAGTGGGAATTAGGAATTATGAATTAGGAATTGCGGCTGATGCGAGATAGAGAGGTTTGTAAAATCAAAGGGAGGCATCACGATAAAGGTAATCACTCCAAAGCATGAGGCCTCCCATGAATAGGATAGATGCTCCCACCCTCTTGACTATTATTTATGTCCTGGTGGATGACTGGTATCAAGAACAGGGATATCGCTTGACTCCCATGCTACCTGGACCTGAGCCTAGTTTCAGTGATAGTGAAATGTTGACCTTTTGGTTTATTCCCCGAACGCTCCCGCAGCAGAATCCGTATTGCAGTTCATTCAAAGCAACAATATCCTAGCCGACAAGGGGTTTATTGGTAAGTAGTCGTGCAAAATTAATTTCCTAGTAAAGATAGGCACTCATGCAAGAGGCAAAAGGCAAGAGGGGGTTAGATATGTGTAATTAGGGTCTGCTGAATAAATCTAAAAACCTTGTTGGATAAGACTTTTAGACTTGTTTTTACTCAAAAAGTGCCAGCCGTTGCGGGGATCGGGGGGAAAATTCAGGTACTTTTTCCCTGAAAATTAGGTAATTGACTACCTCAAAATCGGTAAAACCCCACACCCCACACCCCACACCCCACACCCCACACCCTGCCCCCAGGAAAAGCTTTTTCAGCAAACCCTAATTAATTTTGCTTAGGTACTTAAATCGAAATCCGCTAGTTTTACTCGATGGCTTTCTCGGCGCGCTCCCCTATAGTATATATGTATGGGGGAAGTTCAGCTAAAACGCGGTTGAGAAACTGGGCAACCTTGTATGTTATTAAATTATGTAATAACATGATATGTAGTAAACCTTGCCTAAAATCATGAGTAATAAACAATACAATCTAACCTGGGCTAGAATAGGCAATGCTTCAGGTTTCCGTCTGAGTGCCAGTTTTTTTAAGGATAATCCCCAATTCAAAGAAGCTAAAGGTGCTGTTGAAGTTATCAGTCCTGATACCTTATTAGTCCGCTTACAGCCTCAATCTGTAGAACAGGAGGAAGATGAACTAATGATGAGTTTATTCTTAGATTTTCTGACCAAGCAAGCCCTATTAAATCCTGATGCTGAGTTAGAAGCTTATACGGAAGCAATGGCGGCGGTCGATGAAGAGTTGATGACAGGAGTAGAACTTGATAGTTAACGGTTGGCGAATCTACTTCATTAAAAGACTTTTTGGGCAACAACGCCGCGATTTACAAGTTGAGGTTCGTAAACTAAAAAACACCTTGCCAACAGAAGCATACCGTACTCATTCTACAGTCAAACTCTACAGGGCGATTATGGTCGCCATTAAAGAAAAAATCCCTCTCGACCCTTTTGCTTCCCATTTTGCTCTGACTGGGGCGCTCAAGCATTACGGAAGAGTCAAAAAGATGGGACTACCTGACCGTTATCGCTTATTCTTTCGGGCTATACAAACCGAGGAGTATAAAGCAATTTTTGTTTTATGGCTAGGCTATCCTCGCAAACAAGGGGATAAAAATGATTGTTACAAAGTTTTCACAAAAATGGTTCAGCGAGGTGATTTTCCCAGTTCTCTTGACGCTTTAATCCTTGATAGCCAAGAAGATTAGCTAGTGATAAGGTGGTTGAAAAAGCGATCGTAACCCACAGATACACTTTCAACTGCGCCTCCACAGAAAGATTGCGATCTAACATTAGCATGAGATCGACGATCGCACTAAGATGATATGATAGTAGTGCATTTTCCTAATTATTGATGATTAAGAGTTTTGCATCTAAGGAGACAGAGCAGTTATTCAAACGTAAATTTTCACGAAAATTACCTCAAGATATTCAACGAAATGCTCGGAGAAAGCTAGAAGTTTTAGACGCGGCCGAAACTTTACAGGATTTATACATTCCTCCATCTAATCGGTTGGAAAAACTCTCAGGAGATAGAAAAAATCAGCATAGTATCCGAATTAACGATCAGTGGCGGATCTGTTTTATTTGGAAAAATGGCAACGCCTACAATGTAGAAATAGTCGATTATCATTAATTGTTACTCAATAATCATGACTGAGAAAAAATTATTAGCCCCCATTCATCCTGGTGAGATTCTGTTAGAAGAATTTCTCAAACCGATGGAAATTAGCCAAGAACGTTTGGCAGAAGATCTTAATGTACCAATAGAGCAAATCAAGGAAATTATCGAGGAAAAGCGAGGAATTACTGCCGATATTGCCTTAAGGCTTTCTCGTTATTTTGGTATGTCTGAAAGGTTCTGGATGAATCTTCAAACAAGGTATGATATTGAAGTAGAAAAAGATAGGCTCAGAGAACGTTTAGAGAAGGAAGTAAAAGTCTATGCTGCTTCACAAGCACTGTAGCATAACCGAAAAAATAGGGGAAGAATAATAATTTTAACCCCCCGTAGGGTGGATTAGCGCAGCGTAATCCACCATTACATCAATTATTGAATAACCATAGATTAGGTGCGTTACACTTCGTTAACGCACCCTACAAGAGCCGCGATCGCACTATACAAACCAAGGAGTATAAAGCTATTTTTGTTTTATGGCTAGGCTATCCTCGCAAACAAGGGGATAAAAATGATTGTTATAAAGCCTTCACAAAAATGGTTCAGCGAGGTGATTTTCCCAGTTCTCTTGACGCTTTAATCCTTGATAGCCAAGAAGATTAGCTAGTGATAAGGTGGTTGAAAAAGCGATCGTAACCCACAGATACACTTTCAACTGCGCCTCCAGAGAAAGATTGAGGTCTAACGTCCACGTTCAGCAGTTGCCGAGATCTTTAGCATCTCACCTAGGCGGCTTGAGTCAATCCGCTGCACCAGGGTTGTTAGGCGGCTGCTTTTTGCCCCGCTTTTTTTGATACCACTTCCAGAGAAAAGGAGATAGTGGTACAAGAATACTTGCCCATAACCACTGCCAATTACCCGCAACAAAAGTTGAGATACGCTGACCTACAGAAACCTCTACTTCAATTGTCTTATCAAATGTTCGTATCACAAGTGGCACTTTTTGATTCGATACATTGATAATGGCTGACAGCGTAAGATACAGATTCTGATCCCCATCTTTCGTCGGGGTGACTTCCCATTTCCACTGCGTTGTTTTACCTCTATAAACAGCCTGTTCCTGTGGAACTAATGCCTCAATCTTAAAACCTAGTCCCGAAAGGTCTGCTTCCATTCGATTTGATATTTGTATCCGTGCTGACTCAGTTTGTTCACGAGACTTCAAAGAAGATTGAAGCTCTTGGACAGATTTGGTTGGTGATAGAAGTAACTCGATAGTTTTAGGTTCTTCAAACTTCATTTTCTTGGGTGTATCAAACGCAATGTTTCCCCATTCAAGATTACTGGCGTTGCTGAATTAAGCTATGAATCAGTAAGGAATAGGCACTTCTTGAAACTTCAGATAATGAATTAATAAACGAATAGAGTATCCTAACATTTCTGTAGACTTAGAATAGCAGAGTGTTTTGCGATGCAATCGGGCT
>NZ_JADBVE010000226.1:0-4907 GCF_020245285.1 Microcystis sp. M31BS1 | reverse complement strand
TATCAAGGGGGATCCCCCCGCCTATCGGCACCCCCCTTATCAAGGGGGATCCCCCCGCCTATCGGCACCCCCCTTATCAAGGGGGGCAGGGGGGATCGAACCTAAAATCCATTTTTAATTTAATTATAACCAGCTACTTAATTGATCAATTAGCTAAAAAAGCCAGAGATTAGGCTCTCTGGGAAATTGGGGGATAAATCAGCTAGAAACTAGAGAGGCAAGCTCAACCGCCTGAGAAAGGGACAAGAAACCAGACTAAACATAAGTTGCCCAAAATAGCGTAAATTGTCTATAAATTTGTTCAACGACTTAAATTAATACAAATGTTCGACTGTATTATCATCGGTGCGGGACCAGCAGGAGCGACGGCGGGTTATCATCTAGCTAAAAAGGGACGATCGATCCTGATCCTCGATAAAGCGAAATTACCCCGTTATAAACCCTGTGGTGGGGGGGTATCCCCGGCAATTAAGCAGTGGTTTGATTTTGACTTTACCCCCGTGATCGAGAATACCGTCACGCAAGTACAGTTTACTTGGAAACAGGGGGATACCGTCACCACTAAGTTAAATATGCTAGAACCGATGTGGATGGTACAAAGGGATCGTTTCGATGATTTTTTAGGTCAACAGGCGATCGCAGTCGGGGCAACCATCCAAGATAACAGCGAAGTTACCCAGATCAAATTCGTCCAAGATCACTGGCAAGTTACCACATCCCAAGGAACATTTTCAGGCAAATATCTGATTGCTGCCGATGGTGTTAGGGGCAATACCAGTCGCTGGTTGGGATTACCAGCGAAAAACGAAGCGATCGGTGCTACTCTCGAAATTACTAACGCAGAAGCGACTATTCCACCCCAAAAAGCTTTTTTTGATTTTGGTTCCCTAAAAAATGGTTATATCTGGGCTTTTCCCAAGTCTAATGGTTACACAATTAGTGGTGCTTGTTTTAAGGGCAGCATCAAATCCGAGGATCTGAAAAAACAACTGTTAAATTATGCCCGTCAAAAGGGCTGGAATTTAGAGGATTATCGCTATGGTGAGTATGCTTTAGCCCTTTGGAACGGAAATCAACCGCTACACGCCCAAAATGCCCTAATTACAGGGGAAGCGGCGGGGATTCTCGATCCGCTCATCGGTGAGGGTATCCGTCCGGCAATTTTGACGGGAGTTAAGGCAGCCGAGGCGATCGATCGAGCTTTAGCCGGAGATAATCAGGCTTTAGCGGGCTATAGTCGGATAATTCGGGAAGAATGGGGTGAAGATATGGCTTTAGCGGCCAAATTGGCTGGTTTATTCTATCAATTTACCCAAATCGCCTATAATGTCGCCGTTAAACGTCCGATCGCCGGTCAACTGATGGGACGTATTCTCGTGGGAGATTTAAAATACCGGGATGTTACGGAACAAGCGATGCAACAATTGAAAAAGCGTTTACTGCCCGGATTCGGTTGGTGATAACACCTCCCGCACCAGGGTGGGGGTGACTCGATCGCTAATGGTAACTTGGCCGATTGCCGTTGGTAAAATAAATCTAACCTTGCCATCTTTAACCTTTTTATCGGCAGTAAGAGCATTAACCATCTCATCGGCATTTAAAGGCGGCATATGGGTTTCTAAGGCCGCTTTTTCGATTAAATCGGTTTGACGTTGATTTTCCCCGGCGGTCCACATTCCCAGTTTAACTGCGATCGCTCCTGCCGCCACCATCCCCAGGGCCACCGCTTCCCCGTGGTTAACGCTAGTATATCCCGTTAAACTTTCAATGCCGTGGGCGATCGTGTGACCATAGTTTAAGATCGCCCGCAAACCCGCTTCTTTTTCGTCTGTGCATACCACATCTGCTTTCGCTTGGCAAGACTTTGTAATAATTGTTTGCAATAGCTCGCCATCGATCTGAGAAAAACTAGCTAAATTGTCCGAGTCTTCTAACTGTTGAAATAACTCGGCATCCCAAATTACACCGTATTTAATCACTTCTGCCATTCCAGCCCGAAATTCTCGCACGGGTAGGCTTTTAAGCACGTTAGGATCGATCAGAACTAATTTCGGTTGATAAAACGCCCCGATCAGATTTTTGCCCTGGGGATGATTAACACCAGTTTTACCCCCGATGGAAGCATCTACCATGGCTAACAGGGTGGTGGGAACCTGGACAAAATTAATGCCCCGTAACCATGTGGCTGCCGCAAATCCCGTCATATCCCCGATCACACCACCACCGAGGGCAACCATAGTCGAGGAACGTTCCAAACGGTGAGCGAGGGCGCTATCATAAACTTCGGCGATCAAATCGAGGGTTTTATAATTTTCGCCGGCGGGGATCAGATGAGTAAAAACGACAAATCCCGCTTTTTCTAGGGAATTAACGGCTGTATGTCCGTAATAGTCAAAAATTTCGGGATTAGAAACCAATAAAACCTTTTTACCTAAGTTTAACTGGCTCATTTCTGCACCGAGATTAGCTAAACTGCCCTTCTCGATCAGAATATTATAGGAGCGATCGGGTAAATTAACGGGAATGCAAATAGCCATAGGGTGTGGGGTGATGTTTCAGTGATCAGTAATCAGTAAACAGTAATCAGTAAACAGTGATCAGTAAACAGTGATCAGTAAACAGTGAAAAGACAGTGGGAAACTGCCATTTAATGCTGCTCACTTAATACATACTGCTCACTGAAAACTTAAATCTGATAACTGATAACTGATAACTGATAACTGATAACTGATAACTGATAACTGATAACTGATAACTGAGTCGGTTATTGACGCAGCTTAGTCAACTCTAAGAGCAGACGACAGGATAAAAAACAGATAAAGCTCTCTCCCAGAAAGAGACTTAATTGCCAAGCGTCAGCGATCAAGTCTGTGGATAATTGTAGGGGAACTAGGCCGCGGACTAGGGCAAAAGCTGCCACTGTACCATCTTTGAGATGGGGATTATCATCGTTGCGGACGACATAACGATAGGTGACACCGAAGAGAAACCCGCTAATTATCGCCCCGGATATCTTGACAAAAGCGCCAATTAATGTGATCGATTCCCCTAAAAATAGTCGATCAACAGTTAAAAATAGCAGATAGGGAACCAGGAAAGCCAGCGCCGAGATACTCCCCACCTGTATGGATTCGATTCTTTCCTTGAGCGTAATTTGCACGATCGCCTCTCTAAAACGGAGTCACTGATGAAGTATTATAAGTTGAGTAGTTATCTTCTAAGTATTTCGTTTAACAAAGGCAATTATGGATATTTTGACACTTGGTTGGGTTAGCATTCTCGCCCTGTTCACTTGGTCGATCGCCATGGTGGTTTGGGGTCGTAACGGTTTCTAGGTAATCTATAGATACCATGGAAACATCTCTGATTCTCAACACTCTCTTTCTAGTCGCCTTAATTCTCCTCGTTATCGTCAGTGGTGGCATTCTCTACCTGACGACTACAGAATGGCGCGATCGCCGTCGTCAAGATGGCGATAAAAAATTAGGAAAATAATCCTGAACAGGTGTACTTAATTACGCCTGTTTTTCCTTTACTATGATTAAAATACTGCACTTATCGGATATTCACATGGGGAGCGGTTTTTCCCATGGACGTTTAAATCCAAAAACGGGATTAAATACTCGTTTAGAGGATTTTATGGGCAGTTTGAGCCTCTGTATCGATCGGGCTATTGCCACCCCTGTGGATCTAGTGCTTTTTGGGGGAGATGCCTTTCCCGATGCCACTCCTCCTCCTTTTGTTCACGAAGCTTTTGCCAGTCAATTCCGTCGTCTTGCCGATGCTAATATCCCAACAGTGTTATTAGTGGGTAATCACGATCAACATTCTCATGGTAATGGCGGTGTCAGTCTCTCCATCTATCGTACCTTAGCGGTGCCGGGGTTTATTGTTGGCGATCGCTTGACCACCCATCGCATCACCACCCGCAACGGCGATATCCAAGTAATTACTTTACCCTGGTTAACCCGCGCCACTCTCTTAACCCGTCCCGAAACCGAGGGTTTATCCTTGAGTGGGGTAAATGAATTATTAATTAACCGTTTGGAACCGGTTTTAGAAGGAGAAATTCGCCAATTAGATACAAGAGTACCAACAGTTTTATTAGCCCATTTAATGGCTGATCGAGCTAGTTTAGGAGCAGAAAGACTTTTAGCGGTTGGTAAAGGTTTTACTGTGCCTTTATCGCTGCTAAATCGTCCACAATTTGAGTATGTTGCCCTCGGTCATGTTCACAAACATCAAAATCTTAATCCTAGCAATGATCCGCCCATTGTCTATCCAGGGAGCATCGATCGAGTGGATTTTAGCGAGGAAAAAGAAGATAAGGGCTATGTTCTAATAGAAGTGGCTAAAGGAGAGGTTAAATGGGAATTTTGTCCTTTACCTGTGCGTACTTTCCGTTCCATCGAAGTGGATGTTTCTGAGGCAGAAAACCCCCAAAAAGAATTGCTAAAAGCTCTCAAAAAACACGATATTCAGGAAGCAGTTATCCGCTTAGTTTATAAAATTCGCAGTGAACAATTAGAACTAATCAACACCAATCAGCTTGACGAGGCGTTAAAACCTGCCCATAGTTATAGTATTCGGGCTGAGTTAATTAGTCAATTAACCCGTCCCCGTTTACCGGAATTAGGGGTGGGTAATCAATTAGATCCGATGGAAGCGTTAAAAGCTTATATCGATAATAAGAAAGATTTGCGGGATATTGTTGATGATATGTTAGAGGCAGCCCAGCTTTTATTAAATCAACAGCCAGAAATTTGGCTAGAGGAAGAAACCTCGATTTAGTTATCAGTTATCAGTTATCAGTTATCAGTTATCAGTTATCAGTTATCAGTTATCAGTTATCAGTTATCAGTTATCAGTTATCAGTTATCAGTTATCAGTTATCAGTTATCAGTTAT
>NZ_JADBVE010000225.1:0-14409 GCF_020245285.1 Microcystis sp. M31BS1 | reverse complement strand
TTGGGTTTTCCCTTAGGAATAGAACCATTCTTGTTCCTATGGTGAGAACCACAACGCTTGACAGGGGAATAGAGGTGAACTAGGGGGGGTACTTTGTTCGGTGCTAGACTGATATTTCAGTAAACCAGACAGGAGCCAGAAAAAGATATTTATCAGAAAAGTCATAATCAAGCTAGAGGTTTAAAGACTGATCGGGTTCCAATTATTTTTATTAATAAATATTTTACACAATTCATACCAGGTAAGCAAGAGGGCTACGCCACTACTACCGAATCATTACCAAATTGACAATGTTCTAAAAGTTCCGTTTCCTTAAGACTCATGGGTTAGTTTCTCCATCTTTATTTCAATGGTTTTGGTTCTATCTCTTTAACATGAGCGGGAGTTAAAGCTTGACAGAGTTCATAGGAATGAGTGGCTAAGATATATTGATTGCTAGGTTCCCATTCCTGCAAGTCCTCAATAATTCTATATTGCCAGTCGGGATGGAGAGCAATCTCAATTTCATCCATCAAGACAATCGCATCTTTTATCCTACGATACTTTAGCCACAGATAGATACTTAATCGCTTCAGTTCCCCATGACTCAAATCCTCTGGATATAATTATTCTCCGTTTGTGTCCCCTTTGAATTTAAAGGTAATCCCCGATATATCTTTATCTAAATTAATTTCTTTATCCGAAAAATTGAGTTTAAGTTTTGCCGTATTAGTTGATAGTTATTTCCATATTTACCCGTTTCTATAGCTTGAGCAAAATCTTGATCACGAGCCATGATAAAGTAATTAATTAATAGCTCAACTGGCAGAAAATCGTAGGTAAATAAGTTGCTAAGTTTCTCTTTAACATCTGTCATGGCTAAATAATAGTTACTAGAGTCTGGATTCCCTTGATTTATCTGAAAAAGACTCTTGTTAGTAGCTTTGGGTAAAAAGATAAAAACTTGCGCTGAAGGTGCGGCTAAAAATATTTTTGAAGATAATTCTTTCATGAATAATTGAAATTCTTCTTGGGTGGTTTGACTAAATTTACACAACAAAAATATCTCTTCATTCTTCTGGTTATTGGCTCGACAAAGATATACGAATTGACCGTCAATATCAGATACACAGCCTTTTATTATATAAACATCCCCAAAATGATATACTAATTGACCGTCAAGATCAGATACCAAGTCTTTTATATAAGCATATCTGCAAATAAAAAAATCTAGTTTCACTTCTTCCCGATTGTCGGTTAGAATTTCAAACATAGCCAGGGTTTTCTGCTCTAACTCATCTTCTAGTTGACATCGATGGAGTACATTTACCACATATTCTATCTTTTCTGGATCACCAGAACAATGAAGCAAGATAAAAATCAATTGTAGAAGGGTACTTTTGCCACCGCCATTTTGACTACCGATAGGGAATATTTGAGGAAAAAAGTCTTTCTCGAAACTAAGATCAATATTCTTTAACACTCGAAAGTCAGGAACTTGAACCCGTAGTAACCGCATTGTTAAAACTCCTGTAATCCTATCCTGTTGCTCATCTGCTTATTGTAGCTCACAGGCAAAGGTGAAACAATCTCTTATCCTACCAGTCAAATTCCAGCAGATTTCCCCAAAAAAACCCTTGACAAATCCCCCCACTTGACAGATACTTATATATAGAATGGGAATCCGTGCCTGCCTGCGAACCCTCTTTTTTTAGGTTAGATAAGCGTCAAAAAAATAAAAACCTAATACCTGACCAGTGCTAAAGAGGATAGGTTATGACAACTAAAGACTTATACGAACAAGACTATCCTGCTTGGTTAGAAGAAACGGCCAAACAACTGCGACAAAGACAGACAGATGTATTAGATTGGGAACATCTCGGAGAAGAAATCGAAGCATTGGGGAATGAACAGAGACATAAAGTAGATAGTTATCTCCTACAATTACTCATTCATCTGCTTCTCTATCAATACTGGCCGGAGGAACGAGAAAGATGTGCGCGGGGATGGCAGGACGAAATCGGTAACTTTCGGGTGGAATTAGAACTTTTATTGGAGTCGAAAACCCTTTATAACTATTTTTTAACCAGAATCGCCGTTATTTACCCCAAAGCAGTGAAGCGAGTCCGACAAAAAAGCCAATTACCGGCCGCTATCTTTGCCGAAAGCTGTCCCTATAGTCCTGAACAAATCCTCGATTCCGATTTTCTCCCCTGAAATTCCAGCAGATTTTTTCAGAAAAACCCTTGACAAATCCCCGCACTTGACAGATACTTATATATATAATGGGAATCCCTGCCTTCCTACAGACCCTCTTTTTTCAGGTCAAATAAGCGTCAAAAAAATAAAAACCTAATACCTGACCACTACTAAAGACTTATACAAACAAGACTATCTTGGTTGGTTAGAAGAAACGGCCAAACAACTGCGACAAAGACAGACAGATGTATTAGATTGGGGAACCAACAGAGACATCAAGTAGATAGTTATCTCCTACAATTGCTCATTCATTTGCTTCTCTACCAATACCGGCTAATGTCTTCCCTAAGCTGTACTGAATTTAAATTGCGTATTGGATGTTTGAGTACAAATGCTCAAACTCCTTCTCCCTGCTCCCAAGTCCAGTGCAGTCTTAACGAGTAATTTAGATAGTCAACAGCTTACCAGTCAAATTCCAGCAGATTTTTTCAAAAAAACCCTTGACAAATCCCCGCACTTGACAGATATTTATATATAGAATGGGAATCCGTGCCTTCCTACAGACCCTCTTTTTTCAGGTCAAATAAGCGTCAAAAAAAAACCTGATAACCGATCCCTAACTACCTATAAGCTTTTCACCCAATCACTAATCAACTGGTTAACCTCTGTGGGAATTTCATCGTGGGGACAATGACCGGCAGTTAGATAATATTCTGTCAGAGAAGGATAGTATTGACGGAATTTGGCCCCGCGTTCCCTAGTATTCATCCAAGGGTCCCCCTCACCCCATAACATCAACAGGGGACAACTTAACTTTTGCAGGAGAATATCGACATTTTCCCCCCGGGGAGATTTAAACACAGAAGCAAAAACTTTGGCTGCTCCCGCATCCAGGGAAGGACGACGGATATCTTCTATTAACTGCTCAGTAATGGCACTGCGATCGAGATATACTTTCTCTAGGGTTTTGCGGATAGTTTTGGGTTGACGGGTATAGAGAAATAAGAGATAACTGGCCCAGGGTTGCAGCAAGATCGATCGCAGTAATTTTTGTGCTAAATTAGGCTGACGATTGCTTTCTGTATCGCTAAAGGGACCGGCACTATTGAGGAGAATTAATCCCCGAACATTCTCAGAGTGATTAGCAGCCACGCAGAGAGAAGCGTAACCCCCCAAAGAATTACCCGCTAAAACCGTCGGTTGCGCCACAACTTCCTTGATAAAATCATTTAATTGTTGCTGCCAAAGACTGCCACTATAGACAAGATCTGGTTTAGCTGATCTACCGAATCCTAACAGATCGATCGCCCATACTTCCCATTCTGAGGCTAAACCTTGCAGATTTTTTCGCCAATGGTCGGTGGAAGCGCCAAAACCGTGGACTAATAGTAAAGGGGGTTTTCCCGCGACTCTAGTACCCGCTTGCACATAGTGTATCGAATGTCCTTGCCATTGCCAATTTTGCTTTATCGTCAGAGCAGCTGTATTCATCTGGTGTTTTGTTAAGTAATGTTAATAATTCTTAGTCTAACCGATTGGGAAACTGGAGACAAAGCTAGAGATTTTTGGCCAAGCCCCTTGACTGAAAAGGGAACTTGACATATGCTTATATATATAATGGGAATCCGTGCCTGCCTGCAAACCCTTCATTTTTGGGCAAATAACCCTAAAAAACACTCTCAAAAAAATCTTGAGCGGGATTAATCCACTGGTATGGGTGGCTAACCCTAGAGAATTACTCCTGAATCATTGGGACAGTTTTTTTGCTAATTCTGATATAACAGCCATGAAGATTTTGACGATTTTACGGGGATTAATCGACAAAAATCCCTTAACTGAGGCGGATTTAGCAGAATTACTAGCGATCGAATCCTTAAATTTTAGGGAGACTAACCCTCTCATCCTACAGGAAAGGGCGGAACTATTAACGATTCTCTGGCCGCGAGTCTGGCAAAAATGTCAGGAGTTAGGGATAAATCAGCCAAATCAGATTTTGATCAGCTGTTGGTGCTTCTGGATTCCTTGGGCGCTAGAGCTACGCAGCCACGCAAAACCGTTGATTCAAGGCATTTTGGCTCCCCAAGGCACGGGGAAGACAACCCTAACATCCATAATGTCGATTATTTTAGCCTATTTTGATTTAAAAGTAAATAATCTCTCTTTAGATGATATTTATAAGACCTATAATGAGCGAATAAAATTGCGTCAAAAGGATGAAAGATTGCGCTGGCGTGGTCCACCGGGTACTCATGATATAGCATTAGGAATTAAAGTTTTAGAACAGGTTTGTCAGCAAGAAAGTCCGATTTTAATACCGCGTTTTGACAAGTCCCTGCATCAAGGACAAGGAGATAGAATTGCAGCGGAACAAGTGGAGGGAGTTGATATTCTTTTTTTCGAGGGTTGGTTTGTGGGCATGAATCCAATAGAAGAAACAGTCTTTGATCATGCCCCCGATCCGATTAATAGCGAAGAAGACCGACAATTCGCCAGGGATAATAATCAAAGATTACGAGAATATCTACCCCTCTGGTCAAAAATCGATCGCTTACTGATTCTTTATCCCCTTGACTACCGTTACAGTTTACAATGGCGACAGGCAGCCGAAACAAAAGGAGGTATGAACCCATCAGAAATCGAGGAATTTGTCAAGTATTTTTGGAAAAGTTTACATCCGCAATTATTTCTCCCACCCCTGCTCAAACAAGCGCATCTAGTGGTAGAAATTAATCGGGATCATAGTCTGGGAAAAATCAGTTATCAGTGAGTAGTAATTAGTAATCATTGAAAAGAAAGCCCCGAACTGGTCACTTAACAGACTGAAAACTCCTATCTGATAACTCCCATCTGGTAACTGATAACTGATAACTGATAACTGATAACTCCCATCTGATAACTGGTAACTAATAACTGGTAACTGGTAACTGATAACTGATAACTGATAAAGCTTATGATTGAAGTGGAACATCTGAGTAAAATTTATGGTTCGACCACGGCAATTAGTGACGTGGATTTTACCGTAGAAAAAGGAGAAATACTCGGTTTCTTGGGACCGAATGGAGCGGGAAAAACCACGACTATGAGGATTTTATCTGGTTATATTCCTGCCACAACAGGAACGGCAAGGATAGCAGGATACGATGTGCATCAACAATCCTTAGAAGTGCGTCGTCGCATTGGTTATCTTCCTGAAAATCCCCCCTTGTATCCAGAGATGACCGTGGAAAGTTTTCTTGATTTTGTGGCACGGATTAAAGGCATCTCATCGGGGGATAGAAAAGCGCGGGTAGATTTAGTTTTAGGTAAATGTCAGTTACTAGAAAAAAGAAAAGTTATTATCCGCAAGTTATCCAAAGGTTATAAACAGCGTGTGGGAATTGCCCAAGCGATCGTACACGATCCACCGGTAATTATTTTAGATGAACCGACAGTAGGATTGGATCCGAAACAGATTATCGAGGTGAGAAATCTAATTAAAAGTTTAGCGGGAGAACATACAATTATTCTCTCCACTCATATTTTACCAGAAGTGAGTATTACCTGCGATCGAGCGACAATTATTAATCGGGGTCGCATCGTAGCCAATAATATTACTACCGCTACCCCTGCTGGTTCCAGTTATGAAATTGAGATCGAAGGTGATAGGGATTCCCTGTTAGAAATCCTTCAACAAATGCCGCAAGTCGAGCAAGGGGCAAAAGTCGGCGATAACCTGCTCAAAATTGTTGGTCAAGCGGGGACAAACCTAGGGGCAGAACTTGCTAGAATAGTTGTCAACAATGGTTATAACCTATTAGAAATGCGTCGCACGCGTAAAACCCTAGAAGACATCTTTCTGGAAGTAATCGGCAGCGGGGAAAGTAACCAGCAAGAGGAGAGAAATGATCAATAATATCTGGGCGATTTTTCGCAAGGAATTTCAAAGCTATTTTACCGCCGCCAATGCCTATATCATTATGGGGATATTTTGGTTAGTAGCGGGATTTTTCTTTAACTCCCTTCTCTACGGCATTATTCTCGATATTGGTATCCAAGAACAATCGGGATTTCTGGTAGCCAGAGATACGGTGTCTGAATTTATGACCACTTTCATCGGCATTATTTTATCCTCCTTATTGTTGGTTATTTTGCCGGCTCTGTCTATGGGATTATACGCAGAGGAAAAAAAACAGGGAACCCTAGAACTTTTAGCCACTTCTCCCCTGACTAATTGGAGTATAGCCATCGGTAAATTATTGGGAGTGCTGGCCTTTTTTACCGTGATGATTACCCCCCTCTGGATTTACGAAATAGTGGTTTTTAGTACCGCAGTTCCCCCAGTAAATATAGCCAGTATTTTACTAGCTCATCTAGGATTAATTTTACTGGCAGCGGCCATCCTAGCCATCGGGATGTTTATATCTTCCCTCACCAATAGTTCTATCCTTGCTTACATCATCACCTTTATCACCATCTTATTTATCTGGATACTGGATGTAATTGCTAACAATGCCGAAACCTTCTTTCGAGATCGCATTGGGGGAGAAGTGGGAGAACAGATCGGATTTTTCCTGAAAGAATTGCTCTCCCATCTATCTTGGTATCAACCCTTTAACAATTTCGTGCGGGGAATTTTTGACAGTAGTAGTTTAGTCATCCTCCTCAGTTATATTCTGCTGGGAATCTTCCTAACTACTCAAGCGATCGAAGCGGACCGTTATCAAAGAAACTAACTATGATATCCTGGCAAAAATACAGTAAATTTCTCTATATACCCGCCCTCTTTCTGGGTAGTGCTGGCTTAACAGTGGGGTTAATCTCTGGTCAGTGGTCATCCCTCTCTCTGGGGTTATTAATTGCCGGGGCTATTCTGTTTCTAGGGTGGCTGTTGTTATTAGTAATCACTTCCAAAGAATTTTGGCAAAAAAGAAGTACCCGCACTGGCACTCAAACCCTCATTACTACTATTATTGTCCTCAGCGTTATCGGTTTAATTAACTTTCTCGCTCTCCGTTATCCCTATCGAGTTGATTTAACCGAAAACCAAATCTTTAGTTTATCCCCCCAAACCGAAAGACTATTAACCAATCTGTCAAAACCAGTCAAAGTCTGGATTTTTTCAACCCGGGGAATCAGTGCCAACGAAGAGGAACTTTTAGCCAATTATCAACGCAAAAATCCCCAATTTCAGTACGAGATAGTTAACCCGGAGAAAAAACCCAATATCGCTCAGGAATTCAAAAAACTAGCTGATGATAATCTGTCTAGAGTCTATCTACAGTATGGTGACAAAAAACAACCCCTAAAAACTATTAGTGAACAGGAAAGTCTCACCGAAGCGAAACTGAGTAATGCCATCGAAACCGCTAAAACTAATCGCACTTTAACCGCTTATTTTCTGCAAGGTCATGGAGAAAATGCCATCAAAGAACCTCAAGGTGGATTAGTGCAAGCAGTCAATAGTTTAGAAGCAAAAGGTTATCAAGTAGAACCACTTAATCTAGTGGAACGTTCCACCATTCCCAATAATGCCGATGTCATTATTATTGCCAGTCCCAAAAGAAAAATATTTCCCCAGGAAGTCACCGCTTTAAAAAACTATCTTGAGCAGGGGGGCAAAATTTTATTAATGATTGACCCCCAAACCGAAACCGGATTAGAACCCTTATTAACCCCTTGGGGTGTGAAACTAGATAATCGGATTATTATTGATGCTTCCGGTGCTGGGGAAATCATCGGTTTAGGTCCGGCTAGTCCCATTATTACCAATTACGGTAATCATCCGATTACTCGCGATTTTGCCAACGGTATTTCTATCTTTCCCTTTGCTCGTCCCATCGCTACCGTTCCCATCGAAGGAATTGAAGCCGTATCTTTAATGATTACTAATGATAAAATGTGGGCTGAGAGTGATTTAAATGATCAGAATCTCCAGTTTAACCCTGAAAAAGATTTAGCGGGCCCCTTTGATTTAGGAGTTGCTCTAACGGGAAAAAAAGGTAAATTAATCGTGATTGGTAATGCCAGCTTTGCCAGCGATGGACTATTTGAACAACAGTTAAACGGAGATATATTTTTAAATTCTGTGCAGTGGTTAGCCAGTGGTGAAACAGCCACATTATCTATCCGGGCTAAGGAACCAGAAAATAGAAGAATTAATTTAAATCCCCTGCAAGCTAACGCTATTTTTTGGATAGCGATGGTAGTAATGCCTTTAGTAGGATTTACCCTAGCTGGATTGACTTGGTGGCAACGTCGTTAATCGAGTTAGAATCTAGAAAAATGATCTCTCTTCTTCCCCCTAACTGCCATGACCACAACCCAAACTATCCCCCAATTGTTGACTTTTGATGACTATATCAATCAATATCCCGATGATGGACAACAATACGAATTAATCGCAGGAAAATTATTGGCCATGATGCGACCGATCGGAAAACACGAAGAAATTGGCGGATTTGTTTCTGGAACCCTATTCTTAGAGATAAATCGGCAGCAATTGCCCTATTTTATCCCCAATACTGCGGCAGTAAAACCCCTTCGCTCTCATACGGGTTATCTACCCGATATTATTGTCTTAGACAGAGAAAATCTAGTTAATGATCCCTATTGGGAAACTGCTTCCTCAATTTCTCTGGCAACATCAGCTAAATTAATTATTGAAATTGTCAGTTCCAATTGGCGAGATGATTATCTGAAAAAATTCGACGACTACGAACAATTAGGAATTGCCGAATATTGGATTATCGATTATTTAGCCAAAGGTTCGGCCCGATATATCGGCAGCCCCAAAGAACCCACCATTTCTATCTATCAATTAATTGATGGAGAATATCAAGGTAATTTATTTAAACAGGATCAACGTCTTATTTCAGGGGTTTTTCCAGAGTTAAACCTCACTGCTAATCAAATTTTTCGTGCTAGAGCTTAAAGAAAAACCCGTATTTTTAGATTGGACTTATGGCAAAAATCAAAAATTGTCCTGAGAGTCAGGAGTCAGGAGCTTATAATAGAAAACAACTCAAGAGCGGAGAAATCAATCAATGTTTACCACAATAGAAGATAAACAAGCCCTTTCCCTCGAAGTATTTCTTGCCCTTCCAGAAACTAAGCCTGCTAGGGAATATTATCATGGAATTGTCACTCAAAAACCTATGGCCAAAGGAAAACATAGCATCTTACAATTTGAGTTAGCCTCTGCCATTAATCAACAGACTAAACCTCAAAAATTAGCTTATGCTCTACCTGAATTGCGTTGTACTTTTGCAGAACGTTCAATTGTGCCAGATATTGCGGTGATTCGTTGGGAGAATTTGCCAAGAGATCTAGATGGAGAAATGGCCGATCAATTTTTACGTTATCCAGATTGGATTATTGAAATTATGTCTCCTGAACAATCTGTTACCTTAGGGATGGAAAAGATTATTTTCTGTTTACAACAAGGAACAGAATTAGGTTGGTTGATTGATCCTTTAGCAAAGTCAGTCACCGTTTTTCAAACAGGATTACCGAAAGTACATATTGCAACTGAAGGAAATAATGAGCCTTTAGCAGTGATTAAAGGTTTAGAACGTTGGTCAATATCAGCAGCGGATATTTTTGCTTGGCTAAAGGTTTAATTTGTTCTGTCAGCATCGTTTGGTTTATCAGTTTATTCCAGAAGAGTAAAGTTGTCAAAGTTATAGGGATATGGACTCATTTTTTAATTATTTTATACTGGTAGCATTAATGATTGATTTGGATTGTAAAAATTAGGAACATGAAAAGCTTATGTTATAAGACTTTTGCCTTCCGCAAAGCGGTATAAATACCCTCAAGATAACATAAAAATACGATATAAATTCCCCCATTCAATTGACTGAATCAAGGGGCATTTATGGTATTTTAGAAACAATTTAGCCTACTTTTCTGGTTTCTTTTTCGGTGGATTTGGATGGTTTTAGTTTACGCTTCAGGGTTGAAGCTGCGCCGAGTGTACTAAGTAATAGGAGTCTTAAAGTTCAAGTTTTCCAGAAAGGAAATTAAACTAATTAAACATTCATATTAGGGTTTTATGTTAAATCTAATGTGTATCGCATCGCTTCTTCCAATTGCTGTAAATAACTAGAAGAAAGTGTCCCCAACTGTCTCTGAAGTCGTTGTCTATCAATAACAACAATTTGATAACATAAGGCTACTGATTCCTGATTTAAACCTCCTTGTCCTGCGGGAATAACCATTGTTCCGGGGATTTGTGCGCGACGTAAATTACTGGTTAATGGAATTACAACAACAGTGCTAGTGAAGCGATCAATATTGTTATATTCGACAATAATAACAGGTCGAATACCAGCTTGTTCTGAACCACGACTCGGATTCAAATCAGCTAGATAAATATCGCCTCGCATTTATTCCTTATCCTCTTGTTCAAGGTGAGATAAATAATCGGGTAAAATACTTTCTGAAAAGCTAATATCCTCTTGAGCAAATTCATTTTGTAACGACTGTGCTTCTGCATCTGAAATATTATCCCATTTCTGAAAACGTGAATTTCTTTGTAAGGATTTGACAAATTCAAGGACTTGTTGCTGTTTTTCTAGCGGTAAAGTCTTAATACTTTGCAAAATCTGGTCTTGAAGATTATTAATATGGGTGACAGACATTTTAGCTTTTACTATATTTACACCAGTCTAACTATTTTACCACAAAAAACGCTCTTGTTGTTAATTAGTTAGCAACAATTAAATAATAGACAATAAACAATACACAAAAAATACCCCCTCAACTGACTAAATGAAGGGGCATTTATGGTGTTTTTAGAAGCAATTTAGCCGACTTTTATGGCTTAAGTTTGCGCTTCAGGGTTGAAGCTGCGCCGAGAGTGCCGAGAGCGAGGAGGAAAGTTATAATTTGAGGAACACTATTAGATATGTAGATATGATTAGATAAGGTACAATGAAAGATGTAGATGCACCTACTTAAGCCATGAAACAAGTTCTCAAAAATATTGAGGTATCGGAGATTCCCACACTAATCGATACATGGATAGATATTCCTGTAAATTAATCGATAGTAAAAAATGTGGGATATCCCGAACGATCAGCACGTATGGAATAATATGTATTGGCTGGAACACCATGTAAAGGTGGTATGGCTAAATAACAACGCCGGAAAGTTTTATCCAACATAGTTTTTTGCATACATCTTTTTACCGATTTCACGGGGATCAGGCAACTAATACTACTAAAAGTCGCACCAGGAATACCTGGCACTATCGAAAATCTGTCATGATCATTTATACACTTATATACTTGACCAGATTGAGCTATTAAAAAGTCTTTGTTTTCACTTAAGTTAAATGTTTTAGCTTGTCGAGACACAGTTAGTCCCAATAAAGTTAATACAGCCGTTATGTATATTACACTTGTTTTCATTAATGTATCTCCTCAAAAGTGCGATCGCCTTCTCGCAGCTAGGTGAAGCAACAACCCAACCCAAGACACAAGGCAGATAGTAGAACAATACACATTCCCCCCCCACAACTGTATTAAAAGTTACAGTTTAATAAATCTTTATATTCCTTTCTTAATCCCGATAAAGAAACCGCAGAACCAAGTCGGTTGTGAACAGCCCACCGTTTTTACCATTTTTGGTTAGTATCTGGATGTGGTATTATTTGAGGTGTGTTTGGATTATCTGATACGATCAAGGTCTATGACAACTTACTATGAAATCCTCCGCCAAATAGAGAATCTTCCCCTTACGGATAAGTTGCGACTTTTAGAGGATTTAAAAACTATCATCAAGCCGACCCTAGCGCCAAAAGATGACGATGAGATCATTCCAGCCGAAGAACTTGCTGAAAGCCAAGCAGCATGGCAAGATTATTTATCCGGTCGAGATACTGGAATCACTTCAACAGAATTAAAATACAAACTATTTGGAGATAAACTTGGCTGATTATATTCTACTTAGACAAGCAGAACGCTACTTAGAAAGAATGCCAAAAAATGACCAAATTCGTATTCTTGAAGCTTTGGATACTTTGATTTCGGATTCTACAAAATTAGATATTAAACCCCTTTACGGAAGAGATGAACTAAGATTGCGGCTCTTCTCGACTTTGTGTGATAATTTTTGCTTATGTAAGGTTAAATGCTTACTGGGCAAGACTTTTAGGACTATTTTGAAAGAAGAAACTATCAGTATAGACCTCGTTTACACACAGAAACCAGAAGAGCCAGATTGCGAGTGGGTAAGTAAGTACCTAAGCAAAATTAATTACACATTTCGATAAAGCTTTTGCCTCTTGCCTATTGCCTCTTGCCTGTCTTCACTAGGAAATTTATTTTGCATGACTACTTATAGATTGTTGTTTTTTGAAGATAGAGATAACAATCTATAGGTCATTACAACTATTAAACCTCGCAGCGATGTCTATAAATAATACCAGAACTCTTTTCTAGACTGCTGTTTCTCCTTTCGCCATAAAACAGTGATTCACAGAGGAAGGAATTTCAGGCGTTTTCCACTGTTTTACTCCTTCTCAGGCGACCTATCACCTTCCGTGAGGGATTGTGGCGCGATATGTCGGATTTGCTGCCTAATTATTGGGAATTAATGAAATCTTGAGGATGAACGATGGTAATATTGGGAATAGGGATAAAGTCATCAGGATTAAAGGTTAATAAATGGGTAATGTTAGAAGCTTTCATGACAGCAAGAAGCCTAATATCATGAGTGCGTTTTCCTTTAATGTTGTAGATGGTGACTAATTGAAACCAAAGGGGAAAAATATCCAGCGTTTCTGCAATTAATGTAAAGTTATCTAATAAATCATTGACATAATTTGTAGCTTGTGCTGGAATCCAACCTAAACCATTAACATCAAGGGGTCGGGTTGCAACTACCCAAAATTCAATTAAAACTTGAGGAATAATAACACATTCATTAGCTGTTTCGACGATTTGAGTAATTACATTATTAGCAAGAGAATAAGTTGCTGAAGACGTATCAGCCGCCCGAAGCAAAATGTTAGTATCCAGTAAATATTGAGTCATTAGTCTTCATACATAGTATCACGGTGTAAAGCTTCATCAGGTAAATTCGCACTTGTTTTAGGAAGTTTAGCGATTACTTTCTGCCATTTTTGAGCTTTTTCCTGGGGAGTGAGACTATAATCTGGGGAAGGGAGGGAAATTCTTGAGGTGAGAGATTCGGTGAAGGATAACACTTCTTGTTGTTTTTCTAAGGGAAGTTTTCTTAGGTTTTTAATGATAACTTGTTCAATGTTCATTTGACTTAGACTAATAGGCAACCATATCAATCATATCTCATAATGACACAAGGTCGGGTTTTTTGCAGTTCGGAACCCCTAGTCGGATCGAGTTCCACTAGAACCACAGTAAATCTTTCTACCATAGATTTTCTGGCTCGAACTCGTTTTCCACTCCTAACCAATCCTGTAACTCTGCTTCGAGCGGTTCGTCATCAAATAATTCAGTCCACCCCTCTCTCACCTTCTTTTTAGCACTCAGAATAATTTTTTTACCTTTGACTATCGCTTCGACTTCATCAGTGAGTTCGCACTGTTCCATAATCGCTTGAGGAATTGTAATTCCTTGAGAATTGCCGATTTGTATGATTTTCAGCAACATTTTTGACTGCTTGGTAAACACACTGTCATTATATCAATCAACCGCTTAAACAGCCCCACCCAACGCCAAAGGCAGACAACAGAATAATGCACACTATCTCCATCAAAAAAGCATCAAAAGTTACAATTTAATAAATCTTTACATTCTTCTCCCTAGCTTAGGGATTGACAGGGGAAGGAGTCTCAGGTGGTTTCCCCTGTTTTACCCCTTCTCAGACGAACTATCGCCTTTCGTGAGGGATTGTGGCGCGGTGTGTCGGATTCGGTATTATTTATAAATATCACCACGAGGACCGATCTCAGTGACAATGAAAAGACGTTCTTCCTGACTGACGGACACATTTGGCTCTTCTGGTTTCTGTGTGGAAACGAGGTCTATACTGATAGTTTATTCCGCCAAATAGCACTAAAAGTCTTGCCTGATAAGCATTTCACGATTCCATAAGCAAAAATTATCACACAAAGTCGAGAAGAGCCCACATTTTTCAATACAAAGACAAGTACTGTTATGTGAAAGCCTCAAACTCCTGAATAAAAGAAAAGGTAATTTTGCCATAATAATCCTGACGAGCTTTGCGAGAAGAGCCAACAGGGAAAAGGGTCAACAGAAAATAAGT
>NZ_JADBVE010000224.1:0-2868 GCF_020245285.1 Microcystis sp. M31BS1 | reverse complement strand
CTTGTGTTGGTGTGGGGTAAAATCGAAACGAATAGGCTTTTTCCATACCTCACATTTTAGCATATATTTCGTAAACGATGCTCATATTTAACAGTAAAGCCGTCGTAGAACGACGGGGTTTCAGACCCAAATTTTCGATGATCAACAGTAATCACCAACAAGCGATCGAGCTAATGTTAGCATCGGGAGACTATAATCAATTATTGTTATTCTGTCAACAAGCGCTGGCGGTGGCTCTTCTCGACTTTGTGTGATAATTTTTGCTTATGGAATCGTGAAATGTTTACTGGGAAAGACTTTTAGGACTATTTTGCGGATATTCTATCAGTATAGACCTAGTTTCCACACAGAAACCAGAAGAGCCTGGCGGTTCATCCGGAAGTGACTGATTATTATCCCTATCTGGGATTAGCTTATCTGCTGCTAGAGCAGCAAGCAACAGCGCAAGAAATTTGGTTATTTTGGCTATTACAATCAGAGTCTAGTCAAGATTTAATTATGCTCCTCAAAAAAGAGATAATTAGAAATCTCGATTGCTGGCAGTTTGGCCAAGCTAAATTAATCTATCTCCAGTGGCTAGAATTAGAGGAAATAGCAGGGGATGAAGAGATAGAAAATTATGCCCTGACTGCGATAAACTCCTGTCTTCAAGAGGTGCAAGAGGCAATTAATCGGCGAGAATATACTTTAGCTGAGGACTTTTACTTAAGAATTTTATCTTGGCGTGAACAATTAGCTTACATCTGGCACGATTTAGGATATTTATACTATATAATTAACCGACTAACAGAATCTTTTACCTGTTTAGCATGAGCCATCAACTTAGAGGAAAATCAAGCCTTATATCATTATACTATGGCCATGGTGCTAGAAAAACAATCCCGTTTAGATATAGCTTTATCAGCTTATCAAAAAGCGATTGATCTCAATGCTAATTTTGTCGATGCTTATAATAAACTGGGCAATTTATTTTATCGATTAGGGCAGCTAGAGTCAGCCGAAAAATTCTATCAGCAGGGAATTAATAAACAGGGTGATTTTTATCCTTTCTATATCAATTTAGGCAATGTCTATTTAGTTAAACAAGCTTGGACAGAGGCAAAAAATGCTTATAAAACGGCCCAACAACTTGCAGGAGATAGAGGAGAAATTAGTCAAAATCTCTCCCTTTGGGAAATTCTGCAAGCTGACCAAAAAAGAGCGGATCTTTACTCAGGTGATTATTTTTATCAAAGAAAACTCTATCAATTAGCATTAAACTATTATCAAAAATTATTAGCAATTAAAATAGAGGAGAGCAATTTTTATTTAAATTGCGCCCATTGCTATCTCATTCTCAAAGGAGAAAAACAGGCTTTAGAAGTGTATAAAAAAGGCATTAACTATCATCCAGAAAATATTGATTTACATTTGCGCCTAATTTGGTTACTACAAAATAATTATCCGATCGAGGTGGCAATTCAAGCAACTAAATCAGCTTTAGAGTATCTTCCCGATCACCTATCTTTGAAATTAGAATTAATGCGGTTACTGCCGATAGTTTACAAAACTCAAGCAGATATTATGCAATATCGATCAAACTACGAGAAACAGTTAGATAATATCTTGTCTAATCTTGATTTAACCACTACTCATCAACAACAAGAGGCTTGGAAAAGTATTGGTTTAAGAACTAATTTTTATCTCCAATATCAAGGTAAAAATGATTTAGAACTACAAAAAAAATATGGGAAATTAGTTTATAAAATTACCTCAGCTAACTTTCCTGATTGGGTGAAAAACCTAACCATACCGACGGGAAAAATCCGCCTTGGCTATATTTCTGCTCACTTGCGTCATCACACGGTAGCGAAACTCTTTCAAGGATGGTTGCAGTGGCGAAATCGAGAACAATTTGAAATTTACTGTTATGGAATAGATATTAATAACACCTTCGATAATTTTACGAGAGAATATCAACAGCAAAGTGATTATTTTTATCAGTTTGATAATCTAGTAAATGGGGAAAAAATTGCTCAACATATTTTAGATAATCAGTTACATATTCTCGTTTATTTAGATATTGGTATGGATGCTCGCACTACCCAACTAGCAGGATTACGTTTAGCTCCAGTACAATGTGTAACTTGGGGACATCCAATCACCTCAGGATTACCAACCATTGATTATTTTATCTCCAGTGAATTAATGGAACCCGCGCAGGGAGATAATCACTACAGTGAAAAATTAATTCGCTTACCCAATTTAGGTATTGCCTATGCCAAACCTTCCCTTCCTCCCCAGAGAAAAACTCGTTTAGAGATGGGATTAACCGAGGATAAAATTATCTATTTAAACTGTCAGAGTTTATTTAAATATCTGCCAGAAAATGATGATATTTTTCCGAGAATTGCCCAACAAGTTCCCAACAGCCAATTTATTTTTATCTGCCATCGTAGCGAATTTGTAACCCATTGCTTTCAGTCGAGATTAAGTCAAGCTTTTAATAGGTATGGACTCAATTGGCAAGATTACGGGGTAATGATGCCACAGCTAGAACAAAATGATTATGGCTCTTCTCGACTTTGTGTGATAATTTTTGCTTATGGAATCGTGAAATGTTGACTGAGAAGGACTTTTACGACTATTTTGCCGAAGAAACTATCAGTATAGGCTTCGTTTCCACACATAAACCAGAAGAGCCTGATTATTTTCAGCTTAACTTATTAGCAGACATCTATTTAGATAACTGGCTCTTCGGTTTGTGTTATGCAATGGACGGGAGTTATAAGGGATGGAACCCTTATATAGAAAGGCATTTAGCGATTTTTGTTAATTGTTTTTTTCTAGAGCGAACTAATCAATTAAGTCTCTTGCCAGATAAGGATT
>NZ_JADBVE010000223.1:0-17160 GCF_020245285.1 Microcystis sp. M31BS1 | reverse complement strand
TGTTGAAGACCCTGTTGAAGACCCTGTTGAAGACCCTGTTGACGGCCAGCATCCAGTTCTTCCTGAAGACGGGAAGTGTATAAAGGTGATAATCTCATAATTAACTCTCTGTCCTCCTGTTCAAGCTCTTGATCGTTAGTTAAAGAAGTTCTCAAGTTTAATAATAATTCTAGAGCATTTACCCGAAAAGGATGATCCTCTGGTAACGATTCTAGCTCATCGATCGCCCTTGCTTGTACTTTTCCCCGGCCTAAAATTCTTAACCAGAGAGTTGCTTCTGTTGGGGGTAATTGATGGATAACGGTGATTGCCGTGCGTAAAGAGGGAGCTAAAAAATAGATACCTTTCCCCCAATTCTCCTCATCTAATTTAGCTCCGAATCCTCCTAACAGTTGCGAGGAAGCGGTGGGAGTCAAAATCCAGAGACGGGGGATTTCTGCCTCGTTAACATTCGTTTTCTGACGATTTGCTTGACGATTAATTTCTCCTTCCACTTCCAACAGTTTTAACAGACAAGTCCTAATTTCTGTAGCAGTGACAGGATTGCGAAAGGGTTCAAATAAACAGGGATTAATCGCCATTTTTCCCAGTAATCCTAGCAGTTCTCTCGGATTATTATCGAGCATCTGGGGTGAAAACCAGACATCGATTTCTCGTACTTCTCCTCGTACAACCCGTGCCGATTTTACTTCTCCCAGAGAAGATAATAATTCTTCGAGATAATCTTTGGCAAACTGGTCATGAATAAATCTAGTCATAGGTTTATCTAACATGATTTAATAACTTATCTCGTAATTGCTTAATCCGATCACGATATTTAGCTGCTGACTCGAATTCTAGATTTTTCGCCGCTTCTTTCATTTGCGCTTCTAGTTGTTGAATTAACTCGGGAATTTGTTCCAAAGAAAGCTCTTCTATATTCTCACAAACCTGATCTAATTGTTGGGAATTTAGACGACGGGAAATATCCAGAAAAGCTAAAATTGAATTACTCGACCTTTTAACAATCGGTTGCGGAATAATCCCATGTTTCTGGTTATATTCCTCTTGAATAGCGCGCCGTCTCTTAGTTTCTTCGATCGCATTAATCATACTATCCGTGAGATTATCTCCGTAAAGAATTGCCTGACCGCGAATATGACGAGCGGCCCTGCCGATAGTTTGAATTAAAGAGCGGGTAGCCCTTAAAAATCCTTCCTTATCTGCGTCTAAAATCGCCACTAAAGACACTTCCGGCAGGTCTAACCCCTCGCGAAGCAAATTCACCCCGATCAGCACGTCAAAGACCCCTTCTCGCAGGTCTTGAATAATTTCAATCCGTTGAATTGATTGAATTTCCGAATGTAGATATCTAACTTTAATTCCCCTTTCTTGCAAGTATTCGGTTAAATCTTCGGCCATGCGTTTAGTTAAAGTGGTAATCAAAACCCGTTCATTTAACCGCACTCGATCTTTAATTTCCCCTAATAAATCATCCACTTGTCCCTCGGTTGGTCGCACAAAAATCTCCGGATCTAAAACTCCCGTCGGTCGGATAATTTGCTCAACAATGCGATTTTCTGACTGTTCTAATTCCCAATCTCCTGGAGTGGCCGAAACAAAAATACATTGATTAACTTTCTGCCAAAATTCTTCCGACTTCAAAGGACGATTATCCGCAGCACTGGGTAAACGAAACCCGTGATCGATCAAAACTTTTTTTCGTGATTGATCGCCATTATACATCCCGCGAATCTGCGGCACACTAACATGAGACTCATCCACAACTAATAACCAATCTTGAGGAAAATAATCCACCAAACATTCCGGCGGTTCCCCCGCTAACCTACCCGCTAAATGCCGCGAATAATTTTCCACGCCATTACAATAACCCACTTCCTGCAACATTTCTAAATCATAACGAGTCCGCTGATCCAAACGTTGCGCTTCCAGTAATTTGCCCGCTTTTTCTAACTCCAATAAACGGTTATCTAACTCGGTTTTAATATCCCGACAGGCCACCTCTAAACGTTCCTCTGGGGTAACAAAGTGACGGGCCGGATAAATACTAATTCGCTCTAATTTTTGCAAAACTTCCCCCGTCAGGGGATCGAGATAACGAATACTTTCAATCTCATCGCCAAAAAAATCAATTTTAATAACCCGATCCTCGTAAGCGGGAACAATTTCCAAAATATCGCCCTTCAGACGAAAACGACCGCGAGTTAACTCCAAATCATTGCGATTGTACTGCACTGACACCAAGGCCCGTAATAATTGCCTTTGGTCGAACTCTTGACCAACTGTTAAGGAAATCGCCGCTTTTAGGTATTCCGCTGGCATTCCCAAACCATAAATACAACTAATCGAAGCGACGACGATCACATCCCTGCGTTCAAACAGCGAGCGCGTGGCTGAATGGCGCAGCATATCGATCTCATCATTAATCGAAGAACTCTTTTCGATGTAGGTATCGCTGACGGGAATATAAGCCTCCGGTTGATAGTAGTCGTAATAGCTGATAAAGTATTCCACGGCGTTATTGGGGAAAAATTGCCGCAATTCGTTGCATAATTGGGCGGCCAGGGTCTTATTATGGGCTAGGACAAGGGTAGGCCTGCCAATTTTCTCGATCACAGCGGCAATGGTGAAGGTTTTGCCGGTGCCAGTTGCCCCCAAGAGGGTTTGGAAACGATGCTGGTTTTGCAGGGAATCTACTAATTTATCGATCGCTGCCGGTTGATCCCCGGTGGGTTGAAAGGGTGCTTGTAGTTGAAAAGCGGTCATTAGCGGCTAGGTGTAGAGAACAGGCAAAATAAATTATCAATCAAATTACCAACACTGATAGGGTTTTGGGGAAAGAAAGATGTATCTTAATATTAGAGAGGATTTTAAAAAAAGATTAAAAGTCTTCGAGAATACCCTAAACTTAAATCTTATCGTTTCCCCGAAGCTATTAACGGAAAGGAGTATCAGGTTATGACGGTGGAAAATCTAGAAACGAACGGGACTCAAACCCCAGCAACCACAGAAGAAAAGACCAGCAGCTCACGCGGTAAAGCTACTACAGCTAAAACCGCCAAGGATAAAGAAGTGGTCGCCCTTTCGGTGAAAAACAACGCTGAATCGGCTTCCAACGCCTTAAAATTCTATCAACCTGAACATCGCTTACCCGAAAATCGTCCTGTTGGTACTAGCCATCTTCACTTCACGGAAGATGAAATGTTACCCGGGGGCCGTCCCGTGGAAGTTAGCCATCTGAAAGTGGTTAGTACCTATTCTTCCGTCGGGAGCGCTCGTCCAGTGGTCTCCAGTGGTATGGAAGTTAGCAGCACTCTGGCGATCTCTGGCAATCGTCCGATCGCTCTTAGTCATCTGCACATTAGCGAAACCTATACAGTCATGGGTAATCGTCCCGTTGCTTCCAATGAAATCGATGATCCCGAAACTTTAATGGGATTTTTGGATTAATTGTTTTGTTGATCAAGATGGATTTTTTCCCTGTCCCGGACAGGGAATTTATTTTTTCTAGCCCACCATTTTTAATCCCGATGCTGTTTAAGCAAAAATTTTTCTTAATTGTCTCGTTTCTAATAGTGGTTTTTTGCGGTTTCGGATTATTAAATCTTACCTACGATGCTTCAGTTTTAGCACCGCAGCAATATTATCAGATTCGATCGCTTCATAGTCGCGATGGTATCGGTAAATTTTATCTAGGACGGGAAATCGCTAAAGTCATGGGACACCAAGAAATGTTATGGTTAGAACGTCCTAGTCGCCGTTTCACAGAAAAACCCGATGATCTGATCACCGCACTACATTTAAAACCCACAGACCTGGTGGCAGATATCGGCGCGGGGACAGGTTATTTTAGTTTTCCTATGGCGAATTTAGTCGCACAAGTTTTCGCCGTCGATGTGCAACCGGAAATGTTAGGGGCAATTGATTTTTTAGCCGAGGAAAACCAAGTTAAGAATGTCACCACAATTCTCGGGACAGAAACCGATCCCAAATTGCCTATAAATGCGATCGATTTAGCTTTAATGGTCGATGCTTATCACGAGTTTTCCTGTCCCCGCGAGATGATGGAGAATCTGGTCAAATCCTTAAAACCCGATGGTAGGGTGGTATTAGTAGAATACCGTCGTGAAAATCCCCTGATTCCCATCAAGGCCCTTCATAAAATGACCCGCAGACAGGTAGAAAAAGAAATGGCCGCTATCGGTTTAGTGCCAGAAGAAATCATCGAGACTTTGCCCCAACAACATTTAATGATTTTCCAAAAGGCTGGTTCTTCGGGTTAATTTTATCGGTAAGCTTGGGTATCATAAGATTATCTAGGCAAAGAGGTAGATAAACATGGATATCGACGATCGAGTAGATTCTCTCTATAAACTAGCCAGAAATTATCCAGATAATCGGGAGTTACAAGAAGCTGTTGCTGTAATTAAGTCCCTGCGAAGCTCTCAAGGACAATATAAACGATGGAATCAGCAATATCGAGATGATAACAGTCATTTAAAAGACCAAATTGTTGAAATATCTGCCACTAATATTGAACTGCAAAAAGAATTAGATTCTTTAACTTCAGAAATGCGGAATTTAACTGAAGAAAAAGCCAAAATTACGGCGGAGCGAGAGAAAGTTATTGCTGAATTAAAGCAGATTGAAATGGAAGTAAAAGTGGCGGCCCATAATGTCCGTAGTACCAAGTCTGTATATGGAAAGCTAACTATTTTATGGACTTTAGTGAAATCTCTATTTCTCGATGATAACTGGGAAGATTTTGGTTCGATAGATAATAACTTGCCCTCCGATCCTGACCGGCCACAAATGGGGAGTGGTCAGTCAAATATCAACAAATCTTTGCTAGATAAATAAATCAGTTAGGGAGTAAAATCAATCATGTCTAGAATCAGTAAATTAATTGCTAACCTAGAAGATTTGCACCAGCAGGATCTAAAAAATGCCGCCCAAGTTTACGGAATTACGGCCACTTTGACTCTCCGCTTGCAAGAAGTTTTAAATAGTTTAAGCGATCATGATTTGAATATTGCCCATAAGTCTTTGCCCGAAGGAAATTTAACTAAAGATGATATTATCTCCCTTTACGGTAACTATAATAATGCCTATAAAGCCTATAAAGAAGCCTACAATATTAAATGCTCAAAGGGATGGGAGGCATTTTTGCAAGCGATTCATGGTTTAAAACCTCCCGGTCTTTCTCTTAGTTTAGAGCAGCGCGTCGAACAGTTAGAGAAAACGGTAAAAACCTTAGTGGAAATTCTCCTCGATAAAACTTAAATCCAACCGAACTTAATCCGCGGAATTTTCTTTCTGGATTAACACCTCGCCGGCGATTAAACGTTGGGCTGCCGACAGTAAAACATCCTCAATCCAGGGCTTGACAAAATAACCTTTTGCCCCTTGAGCGGCGGCGAGATGCTGCATTTTTGGCGCCCCGCACGAGGTAATCATCGCCACCGGTATTCCCTGAAGTTGTTCATCCTCTTGCAGACGAGAGCGTAATTCTAACCCGTTCAGGCGAGGCATTTCGATATCGCAGAGAAACTGTCAATAATCGTTGTCTCGGGGGATCAAGACGGGTTAGGAGTCGCTTTAATACTATTAGCTAGTAACACTTCCCCCGCAATCATTCTTTCAGCTGCCGAGAGCAAATCTCTTTCCGTGTAGGGCTTGGTAAAATAACCACTAGCCCCTAATGTCGCCGCCACCTGACGATGACGTTCCGCTCCTCGGGAAGTCAATAAAGCGACGGGAATCGAGGCTAATTGGGGGTCTTTTTGCAAATTATAGAGTAATTCTAGGCCATTCATGCGGGGCATCTCGATATCGCAGAAAACGATATCACAGGGCAAACCGCCGCGTAATTTTTCCCAAGCTTCTTGACCATCCCGGGCCTGTTCCACACGATAACCGGCTTTACTAAAGCTTAAAGAGAGCAATTCCCGGACAGTAATCGAATCATCGACAATCAGAACCATAGCCCCCGATTTTTGCCTAGTTTTCACCGCTACGGGGGGGAGAGGTTGGCGCCAAGGACCACCGTTATCGGTACGCAGACGACCCCTGGCGATGTCGATTAACTCCAACACATCGCCGATCGGCATCACCGTACCATCGCCCAAAACCGTCGCCCCAGCAATCCCAGCCGTTTTCGGAATCGGTCCTTCGATCTGTTTGATGACGATTTCCAGTTCACCGATCACTTGATCCACCTGTACCGCGAGGAGATTATTACCACCGCGCAGGATCACGATCGAAAAAGAGTCTTCCTCCTGTTTGCCAGTGTAAAAACTACCGCGACTTAGTTGCCGATTGTAGGAAAGCAATTCGCTTAAGGGTTGGAAGGGTAGTAAAGTATTTTGCCAGAAAACGCAGCGACGTCCCTCCCGATCGATTTGTATCTCCGTGGCCCGGAAATCCTTCATATCTTCCACTCCGTCCATGGAGAAACCGATGCGCGCATGATTACTAACACAACACAGGGCCTTACAGATACTCAGGGTTAGGGGTAAACGGAGGGTAAAAGTGCTTCCTTTGTCCAGTAGCGAGTCAATAGTCACGGTCCCGCGCACATCGATTAAACTGGTACGCACCACATCTAAACCCACCCCACGACCGGCAAAATCATCGGCCTGATCTTTGGTACTAAAACCGGGGTGAAAGAGCAGTTCATAGACTTCTTGGGGACTGAGGTGTTCCGCTTCCCGATCGCTGATCAGGCCTTTTTCGATCGCCTTAAGTTTAACCAGATTAGCATCAATACCAGCCCCATCATCGCTAACGGTGATCACGGTTTGATTGCCCTGTAGGAATGCCCGGACGGAGATGGTACCGAGGGCCGGTTTCCCTTTGGCCATGCGTTCTTGGGGTGATTCAATACCGTGGGTGATCGCATTGTTGACCAGATGGGTCATGGGACTATTGAGATGTTCGAGGATCATCTTATCGATGAGCACATCACCCCCTTCCACTTTTAATTTGGCTTGTTTATCCAGTTTCAGGGAAATATCGCGAATTGCCCGGGGTAGGCGATCGGCGGTTTGACTAAAGGGAACCATGCGCGATTTGGTCATCCCTTCCTGTAGTTGGGTGGTGGCCTGTCGCAGACTGCGCGTCACCTGATCGGTTTCATCGACGACAAATTGAATATCAGAGGCCGATTCTCGCACTCGCACGATCAATTCGATCATCTCTTGGGATAATAAATGGAAATCGGTAAAACGGTCGATCTCTAGGGCATCTAGTTGGCCTGTCATAGCCGAACTGCCCTGATTTTCTCCCTTAACTCTACCGTAACCGATGGTATCGCCGGCATTGCGACTGGCCAGTAACGCCCCTTCTAGGAGGGTTCTTTCATAGAGATCCTGCATCCGACTGCCCACATCGCTGAGATTTTGGACTTGGTTGAGCAAATTATCTAAAAAGAGACGCAGGCGATCCTGTTCCTCTTCCAGGCGATTGCGTTTAACCACCAGTTCCCCGATCAGATTGCTGAGGTTATCCAACTGTTTGATCGGCACCCGCATGGTCTGTTCAAAAGCTTTGCTGGCAAGGGGACGCAGGTTATTTGATCCGACCAGTGAACCGAAACTGGCGGCCGGATTTGCTGCCATCACCTGATTGGTTTCTTCGAGGAGTTTTTCTAAATCCTTGAATTCATCCTCTAGGAGGCTTTCTGGGGCAATTTCCAGTGATTCTAACCCTGTCAGAGGTTCCACCGCCGCCACCGGGTCCACTGCTGGGGATTCCCAGAGAAGGACCTCTAGGGATTCAAAGATGTCTGGTAGTGGCGGTTGCGCCGGTGGCGTGGGTTTTTCCAGAAAAGCTTCTAAGTCTTCGAGGCTGTCGTAAAAATTAGGGTGGCTGATGGCTATAATTGCTTCTGAGTCTGGAACTGCTGCATCTTCTAGCAGCAGAGATGCGAGATCATCCCCATCTTCCAGTTCCGCCTTGGCAGCTGGCTCACGGGTAGAATAAAGATTATTAGTCGGGGCATCTTTCCAATTGATGCTATCGCCAAACAGTTCCTCTAATTCCCTTTCCGAGGTCAAGGAAGACGGGGTTTGGCTAAGAGAGTCCCCAGATCTGGCTGCTGGAGAGGGACTCTGCTCCAATAAAAAGCTGAGTTCGTCTAGAGCCTCATTACCGTCGGCGTCTTTGTCTTCTAAACTCTCTAACAACTGTTCGCTATCTTCGTTAAAGAGATGATCCGAGTCGGGTTTCATCATGATTTGCTTCCTGCCAAGTCTTCCTTTTTGGTTAACCAATACGGTCTCTCTAGCTTCAGATTACCCAGAATTTTACTCGATAACTCTATCCTTTAGCAATTTTTTTATGGCTAATCAAACTCTTGGACTCGATCAACAATTTTACTCCTATTATCAATCTATCTGTCTGCGAGAATCTCCGATTTTAGCTCAATTACGTCAAGAAACTGCCTCTCAACCCCTGGCAGTCATGCAGATTGCCCCCGAACAAGGTCAGTTTATGGCTTTTTTGGTACAGGCGATCGGGGCGAAAAAAGCCCTAGAAATAGGGGTTTTTACTGGTTATAGTTCTCTAGTGGTGGCCTTAGCTTTACCCCCAGAAGGCAAGCTGATCGCCTGTGATCTTAGCGAAGAATATACCAGTATAGCCCGCCGTTATTGGCAGCAGGCCGGTGTCGCCGCTAAAATCGATTTAAGAATTGCTCCGGCCCTGGAGACTTTAGATCAATTAATCGCCGGGGGAGAAGGTAATAGTTTTGATTTTGTCTTTATCGATGCCGATAAAAGTAATTATGATCCCTACTACGAACGGGCTTTACAATTGGTTAGAAGCGGCGGAATTATCGCTATCGATAATGTTTTTTGGTCGGGACGGGTAGCGGCGGCCGATAGCACCGATAATCGCACCAAAATTATCCGTTCACTTAATGCCAAAATTCAGCAGGATGAACGGGTCAATATCAGTATTATTCCTATTGGTGATGGGTTGACCCTGGCCATGAAAAAGTGAAGAAGTTGGCGAGATTAGAAAAGCTTTTGCTCTTGCGGAAACCACCCAGGACAACGCTACATCCTTTAAGCTCCTTAACGACAGCACTAAGTTATCAGTTCAACGGAGAGGGTGGGATTTGAACCCACGTTAGGTGTTACCCTAAAGCAGATTTCGAGTCTGCCGCATTCAACCACTCTGCCACCTCTCCACAGGGTTTGAGTCTGGATTATCATTTTAACAGATTACTTCCCCTAGTATTGATTTTTTTTGATAGACCTCTTGCATAATCTATTTTTGAGGGTTTAAAAACGTCAAAAATAAGGATTAAGTGGCATAAAATATCTAAATAGACCATTTAATCGATTATTATTCATTATTGATTCTCCTGACTACTGACGACCGACTCCTCAGCAACCATAACAATTTTTGATTTTTACCGGAGGTCTGATGAATCAAGCTCCTTTTCTTCCAGTTAACCATCCCCAGCCTAACTTTCTCCACTGGTTAGGGAGTCTCTGGAAATTTTCCCGTCCCCATACGATTATCGGCACTTCTTTAAGTGTTTTAAGTCTGTATTTAATTGCTTTAGGCAATATTAGCGATTTTTTTAGCCATTGGTCGGTTTTATTGCTCACTTGGACTGCTTGTCTTGCGGGTAATGTCTATATCGTCGGTTTAAATCAGTTGGAAGACATCGACATCGATAAAATCAATAAACCCCATCTTCCCCTCGCCAAGGGCGAATTTTCTCGGTTGACAGGCGGATTAATCGTGGGTTTTAGCGGTATTTTAGCAATTATACTGGCTTTTATCGGTGGTTTTTGGCTGTTAATCACCGTGGGGATTAGTTTACTCATCGGTACTGCCTATTCCTTGCCACCAGTGCGTTTAAAACGCTTTCCCCTCTGGTCCGCCTTCTGTATTTTTACCGTCCGGGGTGTCATCGTCAATTTAGGTCTTTTTCGCCACTACAACACAGTTATCAATCAAAATCAGTCTATCTATCCCTCGGTCTGGGTTTTAACAGCTTTTGTTCTTGTTTTCACCGTTGCGATCGCTATTTTCAAGGATGTTCCTGACCTAGAAGGCGATCGCATTTACCAAATTACCACTTTTACCCTGCTTCTCGGTCCTCAAAAAATCTTAACAATTTCCCTCTTGACAATTTCCCTATGTTATGCGGGGATGATTGCAGTCGGTCTCTTGGGGATAAACGGAATTAATTCTTCTCTGGCCATTGTCGCCCATCTGCTCCTACTTGTTCTTCTTTGGTGGCGTAGTCGCGGAGTAAATTTAGAAGATAAAAGCGAAATCAGCCAATTCTACCAATTTATTTGGAAATTATTCTTCCTAGAATACCTGATATTTCCCCTCGCTTGTTTAATATGAAAATATCTCCTTTTTTAGCGGCCATTCCCTTACTTTTGCTAGGTGGTACAAGCGCACCTAGTCAAGAAACCATCGATCCGCAATTATTAACCGGCAACCTTCGTTTAACCCTGAAAAATGGTGTTTGGAAACTGTGGCAAGATCAACCCGTTTATCAAAATCTTACCCTAGATTTAAGCTGTGATCACGCTGTTTGTCAGCCGTCGGTGTGGGGATACGCGCTCAAATTCAATAAAGAAGTGGATCACCAAGGTACGGTAAAAGCGATTAAATTAGACAATGCTTGGCGATTACAGGTGAAAATGAACATTCAAACTCACCCTTGGCAAGGGGAAGTCAGGGAAGCTATCTATAATATCGAAATTGTCCCCTACCAAGACCAACTTATCGGCAGTTATCAAGGCACTTTAGGGGGAATAAGACTACAAAACCAAGTTAATGGCACAATTTCCCCTTTTTGGCCTAATCCTGTTCCTAATCACCAACCCCTACAACCGCGAGAACATCCCCGTTTAATCTTTCGCAAGTCAGAATTAACTAATCTCAGAGAAAAAGCGAAAACTCCCATCGGTCAAACTATTATCGCCCAATTAAACAACAGTTTACAAGAAAAAATTTATTACGATGGTTATGTGCCTAATGGGGGTTATCATGCCACAGGTCATTGTTTTTTAGCAATTTTAAATCAAGATAGAAAATCAGCAGAAATCGCCTGGGAAATTATCGAAAAAACCCGTAAAAATCGGGGAAGGAGAATCTTAGAACAAGCGCCAATTGTTGCTGGAGTCGCTCTCGCCTACGATCTTTGTTATGATCTTTGGGGAGAAAAGCGCCAACAGGAAATCACTCGCTGGTTATTCAGTGAAAGTAAAAAACTTCTCAGTGGTTTACCCAAAGATGGATGGAATGGAAACGCAGTTAGTAACTGGAATGCGCGGGCCAGAGGTGCGGCAGGATTAGCTAGTTTAGCGATTCTCAAAGAAGATGTACCACCCGATTCTCTCTATTCTCCCTCGGCACAGGTGGAAATGGCCAAACGTCACATCGAACGCTATTTTACCACAGCGATCGGCGATCGAGGATTTGGCACAGAAGGAGATTTATACACCACCGAACCCATGGTTCTCACTGTTTTTCCTTTTCTGCAAGGCTATCGAAATAGTCTCGGATTAGACTTAGTAACTGGTTCCTCGGCAGCCCAATTAATCCCCCATTATTTAACCAGAATTGTCCCTAAAAATGGTCAATTATTGATTCCTGCTTATGGCAGACATCAGATGTTTGTAGGGGTATCTTTATTAACTATCGGATTGGGAATTACCGATAAATCATGGCTACCAGCAATAAAATGGCGATTACAAGGTCAAGAAAAACAACTTTTTCACCCTCATTATCCCCATATTGCCCCTTTTCTTCTCGCTGGTTATCCATCTAATCTTACTTCCGAAAATCCCGAGCGCCAACTTTCCAGGGTTTTAGTTGATCAACAAAAGGGATTTTATGCTTTTCGTAATCGCTGGCAAAATGAAGAGGATTTTGTCGCTAGTATCTATCTCAAACAGCAACCTTTTGTGGGGGGATGGTCTTTTCCCGATGTCGCTAGTGTGAGAATTTGGGGATTAGGAGGACATTGGGCGAGTTTTGAGGGGTCAAAAGGCGACTGGAACTCGGAAAATACAGTTATTTTCCCGAAAACACCGCCTTGGCGACAGGCAAAACCGATATCTTTTCAATCTAGTCCCGATGGTTCGGGAGTAATTAGGTTAAAAACTGATAAAATCAGGGTTAAAGGGGCTGAACCACCCGCAGGAGTCGCTCTAGTTCGCTCTTTCGCCGTCGATTACAGTCTGTCCTCCGGTTCCCCCGGATTATTCGTCTTGATGGATAAATTATTAGGTAAAGTCGATCAACCAGAATTTATTAATAAAACTTGGGTGATGAATACCCAGGGAAATGTCATTCTAGGAAAAAATAGTTTTACTATCACTCAAAATGGGGCAAATATGCGGGGAACTTTTATCACTCCCGTGACTTTAAAAGTCGAGAAAACTAATACAGGTGAGCGCATTTTAGCCACGGGTAGCGAGGAGTTTTTTCTGGTGATGACCGTACAGAAAAGTCGTCCCCCAGCAGTTAAAATTATCGGTAAGGGATTAGATTCTATCGTACAAATTGGCTCCCAGGAAATCTCAATTATCGACGGTGCAGTTAGATTAAAAGAGATCAAGTTTCAAGAGCCATAAAAATTGGCAATTGAACCCAAAAAGTCAACAGTTGTCAAGGATAATTGTAAAGATGATGACTATTTTAGCAATTATTGATGATATAATTGAGACGGCTGACTAAAATAGCCCCTAAATTTAGAACTATCTAGAATTGCATCTATAATTTCTGGCTAACTAAACTATGACTAAATATTATCAAATCACCGTTCACAATCGTCAGACCGGCGAAAAAATTACCACCACCGTTCCCGAGGATAACTATATACTGCAAAGTCTGGAAAAACAGGGTCATCAATTACCCTTTTCCTGTCGTAATGGAGCTTGTACCAGCTGCGCGGTCAGGGTATTATCGGGAGATATCCACCAACCAGAAGCGATCGGACTATCACCAGAATTAAAAGCCAGAGGTTATGCTTTACTTTGTGTCAGTTATGCTCGTGGCGATATGGAAGTAGCCACCCAAGACGAAGATGAAGTCTATGAATTGCAATTCGGTCGCTTTTTTGCCCGTGGAAAAGTGCGTTTTGGTTTACCCTTAGATGAAGAATAGATTAGGGATTAATCGTGCCAGATACCAGCAGCCAATTAGAAAAATACCTAGACATTGCCAGCGAAGCCGCCCTAGCGGCGGGAACAATTATCCTCGATAATTGGGGTAAAATTGAGAAAATAGAAGAAAAAGGACGATCGGGCGATTTAGTGACGGAAATAGATCGTCGAGCAGAAACAGAAATTCTCAAAATTATTGGCCGTCACTTTCCCAAACACGGGATTTTAGCGGAAGAATCGGGAAAACTGCCAGGGACGGATAGCGAGTATCTCTGGGCGATCGATCCTCTCGATGGAACCACCAACTATGCCCACGGTTATCCCGTATCCGTCGTCTCCATCGGACTACTGATCGCAGGGATAGCAGCAGTGGGAGTCATCTATAACCCCTTTAGAAAGGAACTATTTCGGGCTGCCAGGGGTTTGGGGGCAACCCTGAACCGTCGTCCCATCCATGTCTCCCGGACGAGTGAACTAGAAAAAAGTTTACTGGTGACGGGTTTTGCCTATGATCGCTGTCAAACCTCCGATAATAATTATGCCGAATTCTGTTATCTGACCCATCTGACCCAAGGAGTACGCCGCAGCGGTTCTGCTGCCAAAGACTTAACCGATGTGGCCTGTGGGCGCTTAGATGGTTATTGGGAACGAGGGATTAATCCCTGGGATCTGGCTGCGGGAATTATTCTGATCGAAGAAGCTGGCGGTAAAATTAGCGCCTACGATGAGAGTCCTTTTCTGATGGAAACGGGGCGAATTCTGGCCACTAACGGACACATTCACACCCCCTTAAGCCAGGCTCTGCAAAAAGCTGCCTCTTGGAGTTTTCAGTTTTAATGGGATTATCATTTTAGAGTAGGGTCTGCTGTATGCCTTTTCCAATTTCCCAGGGATTATTTCAATTTGATTTAATCGATCACTTCGCTGTTTTAGGAGTCTCGATCGATGCCGAACATGAGGCGATTCGCGAGCGTTACTTAAAAATCGCCTATAAACTTCACCCCGATACCTGTCGCCTTTACACCCCCGCCGAAAGGGAACAGGCTCATCAGTTACTCGCCAAATTAGTTAACCCCGCCTACGAACATCTGGGCCGCGACCTATCTCGGGAAGAATTACGCCTTGTTTTAACACAAATTGGCAAGGCAATGGCGAGGGATTCGGGTAAAATCACCATCAATAGCGAACCAGCTAGAAAACTAGCCCAGTCCACCGCTAACTATGAATTAGCCTATCAAAAAATCCTGCAATCTTTGGCGATCGATCAATATACCGCCCTGGAAAATACCTATCAGAAAATCGCCCAACTCAGTGAACTCAATCTGGTTTATCTGATGTTAACCGAAGGTCAGGGCAACAAGAAAACTACCCCGAAAGTCTTTATCTCCCAAGGCAATCCTCGCCAGTCCGAGTTAGTGGTCGCGGCTACCACCACGGCAGCCCCAGCTAAAGCCAAGGAATCGCCCTTAGAAGCCTATATTCGCCGCGCCCAAGCCTCTCTTGACCAAAATAACCCCGCCCAAGCTTTGCGAGAATTGCGCGATGCCCTACGGGAAGAACCAGATAATAGCATCTGTCACGCCCTGCTCGGTTTAGCCTACCTGCGACAAAATCAACTCTCCATGGCCCGGGTTCATATCAATCGCGCCTGGCAAGTCAGCCCCAAAGATGCGACGGTGATTAGGTGCAAACGGGAACTGGATAAAGTAGTTAATCTTAATACTGAAATGGAAGACCAGAAGGGACAAAAAAAGGAAGGGAATCCTAAGAGCGGTTTTTGGTCCCTATTTGGTGGTAAAAAGAATAACTAGCTCAAACCATAACGGTATAAGCCTGATACCAAATCGTCATTTTAACCCGCCTGTTACCCCACGCAGGTAACAGGAGAAAAGAAACGATCAGCCCGAGACTCAAGCTCAAACTAGACAGACAAAACAGCTTACCCTGATCAGTAAGTGGGTGGGTGGAATTAAATATAAGATGAACGTAGGTTGGGTTGAAGCATGAAACCCAACGCCCGCATAGTTTACGCTACCGCTAACCCATCCTACAAATAATTGTGCCTCCCTACTTAATAATAATTAAGCTTTTTGCTTAAGTTGACACCAATGACCGCCGGCGCCCAAAATGTCATTTATCTTCTGTCAAGGTGGGTTAGGTAAAATGAGAAAAAAGTTCTGAAACCCTTATATAGAGAATGGTTAAGCCGTTGTCTTTTCGCTGTTTACTGTTTGCTGTTTACTAATCACAGGAAAAAAGCTCCCCACTCGGCTCTTCTATGTCTGTTTTGTTACTTTTTTCTTTTCTCTTGGGATAAGATTGTGATCGATCGAGTTTAGGGAATTTTTATGACCACGGAAAGTTTAGCGACTTCAGAAGCAATAGAGTCAATGACCGATGAATTTCTGGCTAGTACGAGCAGTCACCAAGAAATGATTGAAATGGTTATTTCTACTCTGCAGCAGAATGATACTGCTATGGTACAACATACAGAAAAAGGTTATCTTTGGAAGTTTCAGTATGGTAGCGTTGAGGTATTTGTACAGTTAACTGGGGAAAGCGATGATGATTTTCTAACGGTGTGGTCTTCTGTCCTCAAATTACCCGTTAAGGATGAATTGGGATTAACTCGCAAGTTATTAGCGATGAATTGTGCCGAAACCTTTGAATCTCATTTTGCCATTATGAATGATCAGGTGGTGGTGATTTCTCAGCGTACGGTGGCCGATTTGTCTCCCGGGGAGATTTCGCGAGCAATTACTCTCGTGGCGACGGTAGCAGATAATAATGATGAAATGTTACGAGAATCCTTTGGTGGCAGCTAAAATTTGGCGTTATATCCCTCCAATTATCTCATCGGCAGAGAAACAAATGGCGATCGATTCTTGGTTACTAGAGCAACACCGTTGTGGTGATCATCCCCCGACTCTGCGTTTTTATCAATGGTCGCCCCCGGCTATTTCCTTGGGCTATCATCAACGGCAATATCCCGATTTTTGGCGTGATTTGACTTGGCAAGGTCAAAAAATCTCCCTAGTTCGTCGTCCTACCGGTGGACGGGCTGTACTACATCAGGGGGATTTGACTTATATGGTGATAAATTCGGGGATGAAGGGGAATATTAGGAAAGTTTACTGTCAAATCTGTCGATTTTTAATCACAGGCTGGCAAAATCTCGGTCTAGAATTGTCCTACGGTGCTGCCGGCCGGGGATATATCCATTCTGCTAACTGTTTCGGTACGGCTACTGGTGCGGATTTAGTCGATAATTGGGGAAATAAATTTATTGGGAGCGCGCAACTGCAACGGGGTTCCTCGGTTCTCCAACATGGTTCGATGGTGCTAGAGCAGGATAATTCGCTGTTTGAGCAAGTTTTCGCCAGTGCTGCCCCTCAAAAGCTCAATTTAGCCCCAGATTTGACCCTACAGACAATTATCGCTACCCTGAAAACCGCCGCCGAGAAATGCTTTGATTGTCAATTGCTAGAGCAACCCCTAGAGGATTGGGAATGGCGATCAATTAAAAAAATGAATATAAATACTCATTGACAAAAAAGTTTTTGTGTGCGTAAAAAATCAATTATGAGTTAAGTTGTATAGATTTGTAATTTTTTGCTAATAATAGTTAAAGGTAGATAGAGGCCGCAAGGAACCAAAGTCTTATCGAACTCGAAATTATTGTCTAGCTTGTGCTAGTTTAAGAAACGTTAATCTTTTACAGTTTGTGAGGATTAACGAGCGATCGCAGCTAGTTTAGTTAAGCTAATCCAGTCAATCGATCGCGCCATCTTATAAGACAATGGGAGTAATCCCAGACTCAAAAAAGTTAAGAAATCTTGCCCGTGATTTCAGTTAAGCAAGAGGAAAAATACCCATGACCATTGCTGTCGGACGCGCCCCAGAAAGAGGGCTGTTTGATGCTCTCGATGACTGGCTCAAAAGAGACCGTTTCGTCTTCATCGGTTGGTCTGGTTTACTACTCTTCCCCTGCGCCTTCATGGCCCTAGGTGGA